>JBEIFD010000129.1:0-8371 GCA_040382535.1 Merismopediaceae cyanobacterium | reverse complement strand
TCTTTCGTTGTATAAATGATTGAGCCTTGAATTTCCTTGGCAATTTCGCTTAATAGGGGTTGCCACATCACTGCGGCGTCAATTTTATTTTTTCGGAGTTCGTTAGCGGCTATTTCATTGGAAATATCGACCATCTTAATGGTTTTTGGCGAAATTTTGTGAAGTTTAAGCGCTTCTAATAAAATAAGTTCATTAACTGTACCTAATTTAACGCCAACTCGTTTACCTGGAAGATCTTCCATTGATTTCAGAGGAGAGCGGGCCACTATGCCGTCAGAACCATGAGACACGTTAGTGACAAGCAAAATTACAGGTTGGGCAGAAGTAACGCTTGTACTCATTAAATCCCAAATTGTCGAAAAAGTGGCATCTAATGATCCCTGTAGCATCGCCCTGGTGGCATCTTGCAAATTTACAAATTCAATCAAATCAATTTGCAGGCCCCGTTTTTCCATGATTCCTGTTTTTTGGGCATAGAGCGCGATCGCGTAGCCAATCCAATCATTAATGCCGATGCGTAGATTGGTAATTTGGTTGGTGGGTTGGCAACCCCAATGACCCAAGGCAAGACCCGTTCCCATCACCATGTTGGAAAGAAATGTTCTGCGCCCGATTGTTCCATTTTGCCTATGTTCTTGCATCTTGATAATGCTGTAAAATCCTAAATAATGAATGTCTAAATTAAAATCAAGTAAATAATAGTCTTTTTTGAAGCCAAAAATTGGTATAATTTAACAGATTAGGATTTAGACTTAAGTGACACTAAAAACAGAATCCAAAACCCAGACTCGACTCCATAATAAAAATCGCTTCAGATTATGTTCAGTGAGTCTTTAACCCTTTTGTGCTAGAATTTTTAAAGATTTTGTCATCGAGAGTCAGAACAAGGCTCTAGATTTGCTCTTGGAGAGTTATATGACTAGTAGTTACAGTGCCGACCAGATTCAAGTCCTAGAAGGGTTAGAGCCAGTCCGTAAACGACCAGGGATGTATATCGGAACCACAGGGCCGAGGGGGCTACATCATCTGGTCTATGAGGTAGTCGATAATTCCATTGATGAAGCACTAGCAGGGCATTGCACGCACATTGAGGTTGATATAAATGCCGATGGTTCGGTTACGGTGACCGATGATGGTCGGGGCATTCCCACTGATACCCATCCCACTACAGGTAAATCAGCCCTCGAAACCGTCATGACTGTGTTACACGCAGGTGGAAAATTTGGCGGCGGCGGTTATAAAGTTTCGGGAGGATTGCATGGAGTCGGGATTTCCGTTGTTAACGCTCTTTCGGAATGGGTAGAGGTGTTTGTCTGGCGAGAAGGGAAAGAACATCGACAACGCTTTGAAAAAGGGATTCCTGTCACAACTCTAGAAGCGACCCCCAATGCCGAGCATTCTACGGGAACTTCTATCAGTTTTTTACCCGATGTGGAAATTTTCAACGTCAGCATTGAATTTGATTATGCAACGCTTTCTGGTCGCTTGCGCGAATTGGCTTACCTGAATGCAGGGGTCAAAATTACCTTCAGCGATCGCCGTCCCGCCGAACCCCACATCGAAACCTACTGTTATGAAGGCGGGATCAAGGAATATATCACCTACATGACCAAGGAGAAAGAAGCCCTCCACCCAGAGGTGATTTATGTCTCTGGGGAAAAAAATGACGTTCAAGTAGAAGTGGCTTTCCAGTGGTGTATTGATGCTTACAGCGATAATGTTTTAGGATTTGCTAATAATATTCGTACCATTGACGGCGGAACCCACTTAGATGGTTTAAAGGCCGTTCTCACTCGTACTATTAATAACGTCGCCCGTAAGCGCAATAAAATCAAAGAAAATGAATCGAATTTAGCAGGAGAGAATGTCCGTGAAGGCTTAACTGCCGTAATTTCGGTTAAAGTTCCTGATCCAGAGTTTGAAGGACAAACCAAAACTAAATTAGGCAATACAGAAGTCCGAGGAATTGTTGACTCTTTAGTGGGGGAAACATTAGGCGAATTTTTAGAATTTAATCCCCAGGTTGCTGATGCCATTATTGAAAAAGCTGTCACTGCTTTCAAGGCCGCAGAAGCCGCTCGTCGAGCCAGGGAATTAGTCCGCCGAAAATCGGTTTTAGAGTCCTCTACTTTACCTGGTAAATTAGCAGATTGTAGTTCCAGAAACCCCGAAGAATCAGAGATTTACATCGTGGAAGGCGATTCCGCAGGCGGTTCGGCCAAGCAAGGAAGAGACAGACAATTCCAAGCAATCCTACCGTTGCGCGGAAAGATATTAAACATCGAAAAAACCGATGATGCCAAAATTTATAAAAATACTGAAATTCAAGCATTGATTACAGCCCTTGGATTAGGCATTAAAGGAGAAGAATTTAATGTTGCCCAATTGCGTTATCACCGCATTGTTATTATGAGCGTGGCGGGTGATGAGCCAACCCTCGTGATGGACGACACTGGCAAAACTGAATTTGTCAAAATCGGCGAATTTATTGATGATTGTATCGAAGGACGAAAAACTCCCGAACGTTATCAGGTAATCTCCTTTGATCCTAAGACAAATTTAACCCGATTCCGTCCTCTCAAAGCCGTCATTCGTCATGGCCATGAAGAGCCAATGTACAAAATTAAAACTTGTTACAATCGCTCCGTTAAAGTGACTTCTTCCCATAGTGTTTTTGTCTATGACCAAGGGGAAGTGAAACTTAAAAAAGGAAATGAAATTCAAGTAGGCGATCTATTAGTTGCTAGTCGTCGCTTACCCCGTCCTGAACAGCAACCAACACGGATAGATTTACTTAAAACTTTCTACCAGGCAGGTTTAACGAACTCCCTCTATTTACAAGGCGAATCGGTTCGACAGATTGCCAGTAAACGGGTTTTAGCCAAGGTAGAACGTCCTGATTTATTGAGTGAACCACGAGTACAATTAAAGGGCGAAGATTGGCAAGTTCTGATTCAACAACGTCAAACTTCTCAGATTTCCCAAAAGCAAGTGGCGACCTTGTGTGATGTCAAACAACCGATCACCATTAGTCATTGGGAACGGGGAATTAATCATCCGACTTTGCCTGCTTTTCTTAAATATCTAGAGGCGATCGGGGGCAATGAACACGTTGTTTATGAAACCCTACCGTCTAAGTTAGAAAGTTATATTAATCAAGATGATCAAAGCAAAAATTCCCGTTGGCGAGAAGTCAGCAATTACAAACCCTTTGAAGACTTTACCCCTAGCGAATTAATTGACCTAGACGATGAGATTCAATTAGTACCCCAAGCCCATCTAGATAAAGCTTTTGATCGTTACTTACCCATTACGCCCGAATTACTTTGGTTTTTGGGTTGGTATGTGGCAGAAGGAACCCTAAGTCAGCATCAAGTGAGTCTGAATTTAGGACAAAAAGATCAAGGGTTTATAACCGAATTAAGCCAGGCGATCGCCACTATTTTTGGAGAAACACCGCGATGCTATGCCGATCCCGATAGTCAAGGTATTAAACTCTATTTCCATAGCGTCTTAGCCGCTCGTTTATTAAAGGCTTGGAATCTAGCAGATGTCGCCCATCAAAAACAACTTCCCGATCTGGTTTTTAGCTTAAGTTCAGAACTACAACTCAAGTTTCTGGAAGGATATTTTCTGGGAGATGGAACCATCGGAAATAATCATCTTTCTATGACCACTAATTCCACTTCTGCTAAGGATGGATTACTCTATTTGTTAGGTCAATTAGGATCAATTGCCAGCCATTCTACTCACCAACCCTCAACGGAGATCTCGGCTCCTATTCAAACGCGCCATCCCTACTTCACGATTACAATCTGTGGCAAAGAACAGTTGAAACAATCTCAACCCATTTGGCAACGTCATCATCTGGCCCATTTATTGATTAATCATCTAGCGAATCCTACCCGCAAAGCTCAGGACTTTGTTCCCATTAGTGAGGATTTGATGGGATTAAAAGTGATTAGTAATCAAGAAATTGATCTTGTTGGAGAATATGTCTATGATTTCTCCGTTGAAGATGATGAAAACTTTGTCTGTGGTGTGGGTGGCGTACTGGCTCACAATACCGATGCTGATGTCGATGGCGCACACATCCGTACCTTATTACTCACCTTTTTCTATCGTTATCAACGGGATTTAGTTGATCAAGGTTATATCTATATTGCCTGTCCTCCTTTGTATAAATTAGAACGAGGAAAAAATCATTATTACTGTTATTCTGACCGAGAATTACAACAGAAAATTAGTGAATTTCCTGCTAATGCCAGTTACACCATTCAACGGTTTAAAGGCTTAGGAGAAATGATGCCGACTCAACTTTGGGATACTACGATGAATCCCGAAACTCGTTCCATGAAACGGGTCGAAATTGATGATGCCGCCGCCGCCGATCTCATTTTTACAGTCTTAATGGGCGATCGCGTTGCTCCCCGACGGGAATTTATTGAAACTTACGGCTCTAAGCTAAACTTAACCGACCTGGATATTTAACATTCTTACAGGACAAGGCTTTTGTGAGTCACTGTCTTGTTTATGGACTTATGTTCAAACGGAAAACAGGCTTATCATAGGCCAGTCTGTAAAATAACCTTGTTAAGATTTAACCTGATGAATG
Source organism: Merismopediaceae cyanobacterium (assembly GCA_040382535.1). Taxonomy (GTDB): domain Bacteria; phylum Cyanobacteriota; class Cyanobacteriia; order Cyanobacteriales; family Microcystaceae; genus Snowella. The sequence continues at coordinate 3,756 of JBEIFD010000129.1, read as the reverse complement.
TAGTTGAAAGGAATAGCCCAAAGCCGCGCCTTGACATTAACTCTAAAGCGCAACTCTAAGCCAATCTCTAAATTGTAATAACTCCCAATTATTGGGCTAAACGGCTAGAATCAAGTCCCCAAGCAGGTGCGGAAAGGGGTGTCCGTGTTCCAGGGGTAGAAGTTTCATTAGAATCATGAACCGTTCCTGACAGAGTGCTGACCTTGACACTATTGGGAGTAAAAAGAAAAATACTTTCGCCAATCCGCTCTTGATGACCATCAATTGCGTAGGTTCCGCCTGCCACAAAATCTACGGCTCTTTGGGCTTCTTCGGGATCCATCACATTGAGGTTAAGAACAACGGATTTTCTTTCGCGGAGGGTCTGAATCACTTGGGGCATTTCTTCAAAGGAATGTGGCTCAACGACGACAACCTCGGCCACAGTGTTATTAATTCCAGGCATTCCAATCACATTATTTCTCGCTGATGTTGTTATGGTGGATTCGTTATTGAGAGTTAAATTATCTCGATTCGGGCGACGAAGAGACGAATTTTCTTCAGGGGTTGGAGCAATTTGCTCTTGGGGCTGTTGCCAGTCCATTTCTTCGTAATCCTCTTCGTATTCGTCGCGTTCGCTGATGCCGACAAAATCTTTTATTTTCGTTAGGATCATGGTATTAGAATTTCCTGTCAGGGTGATTAATGAGAATTGTTGCACAGAGGTCGTCCCGTCAATGAACTTCCGATGTGCGGCGATCGCCAGAAGGGTTTAATCGAAAGGGTTTATCCTTTACAGATATCGCCCTAGAGGTATTCAGTCCCTTTAGACTTAATAGGATAACAATAGACTAATTAGAAATTCACTAAGCTATCCAGTAAAAAATTAGACATTTTTTCCCAATAGTCGCAAGACTTCAGCAATAAGTTCCCAATTTTTTGTCATTCTAGGTAAATGTCGATATTTAATTCTATAGGATTTAAGTTCAAATACGATATTTTCAAATTATCGCCTTTTTTTTGGAATAGCCCGTTGGTTCATGGACTTGTCGCGATCAACTTCTGAGAGAAATTTTTTAGAATCATTTCATAAATTTCATAAAAAGGCTACTCTGTAAACAAAATTTGGCCTAAACGAATCATAGTAGAACCCGCTTTAACGGCTAATCCATAGTCATTAGACATCCCCATCGAAAGTTCTGTCAGAGCCAAAGAAGATTGCTGATTCATCTGTTCGAGTAAATTAGTCGTTGATTGAAAAGCGGCAAGAGATTGTTCAGAGGTTAAACCCAAGGGCAGAATGGTCATCAATCCCCGCAATTTAATATTTTTACAAGCCTCTAATTCCGTTAAATGGGAAAATAATTCGGGAATTTGCCATCCGTATTTATTGGGATCGGGAAGAATTTTAACTTGTAAAAAAAGTTGAGGAGCAACGGGTAAATCCTCGGCTAACCGATCCAAGCGTTGCAGGAGAGCTAAATTATCAACGGAATGAATCCACTGAAAATGTTCGATGGTTTTTTTAGCTTTATTGGTTTGTAAATGTCCGATAAAATGCCAAGAAATATCTGTTAAATCTGTTAGTTGTTCTTGCTTTAGTAATGCGTCCTGAAGTCGATTTTCTGCAAAGTCTCTGATCCCCGTATTGTAAGCCTCTCGTATAAGAGAAACAGAGACTTGCTTGCTAACGGCAACTAAACGGACAGAACTGGGAATTTGTTGACGAATTTTTTCAATGCGTTGAGCAATAGACATACACCAAAATAACGATATTTTAAATCTTTTTTAGTTGTTTTCCTAATCTTAAACGATCGCCAATGTTTTAATAGAGGTATGGACGACTAAATTATTGGAAAGTGCGTTGATAAAGTTTTTGTAGCTCTAGATAGCCCTGATTATCTCCCACACGGCGTAGATGGCGGAGACGATTTTCGATTAAAAGCTTGGCATCGGCGCGAGTGATCGGCTCAAAACTCGTTTTATTGGCGGTTACTGTAACTAAAAAAAATAGACGCTGGGCATAGAGAGTTGTAAAAATATCCCGACTTTCTTCTAGCACACAGATTCGATATAAAAGTCCAAACGTTGGATGATTGATATAAATTTCTTTGTCCATTTAGATTCGAGACATAGAGAGGAGATCTTAGAAAACAACCAAAGCTTTAGTCTATGTAATCTTACCTTGTGATGGGTGCATCAATCTTAAGATCTCTAAAATAACCCTATTATCCCCAGATAGCTTTATTTTTTAGGTTTAGATCATTTTGATTGATGTTGTTTCTCAGTGGTTTGGTTAATGGAATTATCTATGCTGCGATCACCTCGAAAACCAGAAAATTTAAAACCAGAAAGTCTAAAATACAGATAAGGAAGAAACCCCTTAAGATGATTGTGATCCGACAAACTAGCAATTGTATAAAACGGCATGGGTGACACAACGCTAGAGGCATCGCCTTTACGCTCTCTGCGATCGGGTAAATGGGTCAAACTGATCTGTGGCGCGAGTTTTCAAGATTTAGCCGCGATTCGCAATCTAGTCCTAGTCTATAGTTTGGCAGGAGTGGATTGCGTTGATGTGGCGGCGGATGGGGCAGTAATTACGGCGGCAAGGGAAGGAATTTTGGCCGCAAAAGAATTTTCACAAAATCAAGGTTTACGACAATTCAGCCCGCCCTGGTTAATGATTAGTTTGAATGATGGTGAAGATCCCCATTTTCGCAAAGCCCAATTTGATCCCGATCGCTGTCCCTCGAATTGTCTCCGTCCCTGTGAGATGATTTGTCCCGCCCAGGCGATTAATACCAAGGGTGTGATTGATGAACGATGTTATGGTTGCGGACGGTGTTTGCCCGTTTGTCCTTTGGGGCTAATTACCGCTCGTTCCCAGGTTGCGACACCCAGTACCATGCAACTTTTTTTGGAATTAGGCATGATTGATGCGGTTGAACTGCATACCCAAGTGGGCCACGAATCTGAATTTAAACATCTCTGGAAGGCGATCGCTTCTTGGGGTAATCATTTAAAAATCTTAGCCATTAGCTGTCCCGAACAATCGGGGGTTTTAGACTATTTGCATTATCTCAATGATGTTATTCAGCCCTTACCCTGTCCCCTCATTTGGCAAACCGATGGCCGTCCCATGAGCGGAGATATCGGCAAAGGAACCACCCATGCGGCGATTAAACTGGCCCAAAAGGTTCTTGCGTCGGATTTATCGGGTTATGTCCAACTGGCGGGGGGAACGAATGGCCATACGGTGAGTAAATTAAAGGAAATAGGATTGCTGCAAAAATCGGCAAATTTATTATTAAATGAGATTAATCCTTCTTTTTCTATCTCAGGCATTGCCTATGGAAGTTATGCTCGTTCTTTATTACTGCCAATTTTAGAGGAAATGGAAAATCAGAATCTCAAAAAAATAGGTCAAAATTCGTTAGGATCAACTCACCTAGAAGATTACCCTGATTTGTTATCTTCCGCTCTGCCCCTTGCCCATGCCCTAGTTTCTGATCTAAAACAGAGTATTGATAATGGTTAATTGATCATAAAATAACATTTTCAAAATTCAAAGATTAAATTTTTTATCTAAAAATGTCACCAGAACCCCTTAACCCCCATTCAATGCAAATTACGGACGATCTCAGTCAATTACTGGATATTTTACCGACCTCTATTCGTCTGGCCTTAGCGGATCATCCCCAACGGGATAGTTTAATTGAAGTCGTCATGGATTTGGGACGCTTACCCGAAGCACGATTTCCCAAGGAAGCCGTT
>JBEIFD010000128.1:0-8382 GCA_040382535.1 Merismopediaceae cyanobacterium | reverse complement strand
AGATGACTATTGGTATGGCCATTAGTCACAAGTTAAGCCGCAAGAGCAGTTGTCAAGGGAGGTTGGAAGAAAAAACTGTCACGTTGTTTTTGCCTTTCAGGAAAAGGTGCAACGATTAGCTTAATATTCAACTTTCGTCGTCGTTTAACAATTCCTAAATCTCGGTTTTCAGAGGCAGCAAAATACTTAATGGGGTCATGAGTCAATCCCTTTTGAGAGGCGACATAAAAATGATACATCCCTCGATATATCATTTCTAAAGAAATAGAATCTAGGGGTAAGGAAAGTTCATCGGCAACAGCATCACCCAAATCAACGAGAAGGGCATAAAACATCCATGTTCCCCAAATTTGCAATTTAATCCCATTGATTGAGCCTGTCCATAAATAACTCAAGTCTAGTAATCGCTTAACCGTATTAAATGCTTCTTCTATCCGCCATCTCTTTCCAAACAAATCTGCTACGACATAAGGGGGTAAAACTTCAGGGTCAAGAACACTTGTTAAATAAGAATACCAACTATTTTTGACCTTAATTTCAACTAAACGTAGAGTAATATAGGGAGTTCTTTTTGTCCCAGAACCCAGACGTATCCTTCTATCTCGCAAACTATAACTCTCTGTAAATATTTCAAGAACCTTGATAGCTGCTCCTTTTTTTAATCTCGTAATAAACTGTACTTTTCTATTAATCAGTTCTAGCCAAAAAATAAAATGATAAAATCCTCTATCCAGTAACAATAATGTATCCTCTGTCACTAAATTAAGAATCTTCTCTTCAAATTTAATATCACTGGCCTTCGGATTTTCTTCGAACCATATCTCTATCGGTAGTCTCGTTATGACATCGATAACTGTTCCCATTTTTCCGCCTAATTGTCCTTTTGGCGCATCCTCTAAACTCTTTAGTTTCTGAAATAACGCTTCCAATATTGAACCATCTATTGCCCAGATTTTAGAGAATTTATTTTGAGTAAACTGAATACTCTCTGGTAAACTACGTTTTTTTCTTTGCTTCCATCTTTCGTTTAAATGAGGGATTAATTCTTTAAATACTTTCTCAAACATTTCCGATGGAAACGTTAAAAATCTTTCCGACATGGCCTGTTGGCTTACCTCCGTTGGAGAACACCATAAAAATCCTTCTCTGACTAACATTCTCGTTAATTCGCTTATTCCAGCTACATCCCGCCATAGCATCGTTATTACGGCTGCTACCATCAACGGTAGCGTTAATATACGATTTCTTAGTCCTAATTCACGGTAGCAATTTTTTTGAGTTGTAATCGCTGGTATCAATAATGCCTCTAGTTGTTTGGCAATGGCTTCATCTTCTATCATTGGACGTTGTTTTTTCTTGGCGTGGTCTCTATTAGTACGACTCATCGTTTAAGGCTCCCATGCTTTATCTACTAAGAGTTTGACCACTTTTTTTCTCTTTCTTGACAAACCTGTACAAACCTTAACTTGTGACTAATGGGTATGGCCTGGAGTCGCGATCGCCTCTATTTCGACGCTTCCCACTTGGAGAATTTCACCATCAGCAAGAGAGTGATTGGCAGATTTTGCTGTAGCATTTTGGGGAACAATCACCTGACAACCTGTTTGCTGTCTGAGTTTACCCGCTCCTGTAATATGGTCAGCATGAATATGGGTTTCCAAGCAATAGCGCAGAGTTAAGCCGAGGTCTTCTAACACTTGTAGGTCGCGATCAACTTGCTCCAAAACCGTATCGACTAAAACGGCTTCTTTGCTTTGATTATCGGCTATTAGATAGGTATAAGTACTGGATTCGGGATCAAAAAATTGCCTAAATAATAAAGTAGAGAAAGCAACAGTCGTCGTTTTAATTTCTTTCTGACTGTCACGAAAAAGAGGAGCGATCGCACGGATTCGTAGGGGTAAAGATTGCAAGATCGTTTCAGCTAAAGCTTGAGCCTGACCTTTTAACTCTGGAACGGCGATCGTTTCCCACAAATCTCCCTTGCGTGGCGTTCCCAGAGTGTAGAGCAAATTAGAAGGATTATCCTGTTGATCCAATAAAAGCCCCTCTGCCGTTGTATCTAACCCCAAACCCAACTCATTAGGGCGAATCAAACCCTGCTCCCGTAAATTCTTAATCAAAACTTGTTGGGAGCGTCGATAGTCAATATTGATCCCCGTGCAACTCAAAATTCGGCTAACCTCTAAAACTTTCTTATCGTTGGTTTTACGCGGTTGAATCGTGACAGCAACTCGATCGCCACTGACTTCATAACGCCGAATCCGTCCCGCAAAAGTCTCTAGTTGACCCGAAACTAGGAAATTTTGCACAATCTGTCCAATTTCAGGCGCAATGCGGTGACGGTGGACATCCCAATAGGGAGCCGCGTGGCGTAACATCCGTTGTTGTTCAAGACGAGGTAAATGTTGCCAAATTTGCTGAGTAATAGGACGTAGGGAATCGATGACAGCCCGCCAATCGTAGCCTTGAAGGGTTGCAGTTTCTACCTCACGACGAATGCGTTGAAACAAAAGTCGAACCGTTTTGGGAGTAGTTTCTGCCGTTAAAAAAGGAGGATAGACTTTAGCCGATTGATGGGTCAGGGGAAATAGACCCCGCCGCGATACGGCATAGATTTTGCCCCGATGCTTGCGTTCATTCAACGAAACAATCATATCCACCATCGTCAACCCCGTCCCAATCAGTAATACGGGATCATCCCGATCCAGTCCCTCTAAGGCATCAATTGACCAAGCATTGTCGAGATAGGGTTGGTCATTCCGTTCAGATTCAGAGATGGAAGAAGGAGCGTTGCCTATGGCCAATATAATTTTATCTGCCTCGAAAATTTTACCGCTACGCAAGGAAACAACGGCTCGTTTTTCTATAGGTTCTACTGCTACTACTTCATCAACTACTCGCTCTAAACGAACATTACTAGAAGCAGTTGCTTCTGCTTCTTCGAGGATAGATTGAATATAAAGCCCAAAAACGCGACGAGGAATAAAACTACTCGCATTAAAATTAGACGCGAGGAAAGGAATAAGGGCATCTTGGTTATAGTTGAGCCAACGCAGTAGATGGGTCGGATCATCGGGAAAAGCACTCATTTTACCCGCAGAAACATTCAGTAAGTGACCCGTCGTTTGTGTACCATAGGCGATCCCTTTACCGATTTCTTGGCTTCGTTCAATTAATTTAATAATCAAAGGACGAGTCGCTGTTTTTAATAGATATGCCGCAACCAAAGACCCACTAAAGCCTGCACCAACGATCGCGATAGTAGCGGGAGAATCAGAAGTCAAGGTAGAAACCATAATTAGTTAAGAGACGTTATTATTAAGGGCTTTTCAATATTTTCGCGATCGCGTACCGTATGACTCCACCCATAGGATACAGTCTTAAAACATCAAAAAATGTTTTGTCTATCAAATTACCGTAGTTTAGTAAGCTCAATTGTATCTCAACAGCAGGTCTTTAGCTTAGGACAATAAAAACCTTTAATACGGTGAATTATTCTTTATTTTTCCCCAAAAAACCTCAAAAATTGCAAACATTAAAATAACAATGATGTGAAATGATTTGACAATAGGACAGCCCTTGTACTAAAGTACTAAATTCCGCTATAAATACTGTAGTTGCGAAGAGGTTCTCTCATGAATAGACAACAAGTTTTGGCAAAATTCTGGACTAGGCGGCTTCGGGAATTTTCTGTTGCCATCAGTTCACCGTTACTGAAAAAAAGCCAGTATTTAGGGGGATCTATTAACGCTTGTATCAGTTTATTTTTACTGGGAATAATTCTGAGTATCACTCTGGCCGCTTGCTCTGGAAACGTTGGCGCAAATCAGGGCGATATCAAACTGAATTTGGTTTCTTTTTCTGTAACCGAAGCGGTCTATAAAGAAATCATCCCCAAATTTGTGGAAAAGTGGAAGAAAGAACACAACCAAAACGTCACGATTGCAACCAGCTATGGCGGTTCCTTGGCACAAACCGATGAAGTGATTGCGGGTAAACAAGAAGCCGATGTTGTGCATCTTGCCTTGCCGTTGGATGTGATCAGATTATCGGAAGCAGGTTTGGTGAATAAAGATTGGCAAATCAGGTTTCCCAGACGGGGCATCGTCAGTCAGTCGGTCGCAACGATTGTCACCCGTAAAGATAACCCGAAAAATATTAAAACTTGGGCAGATTTAGCCAGAGAAGACATCAAGCTCATTTCAGCCGATCCTCAAACCTCTGGAATCGCTATCTGGCAGTTTTTAGGGCTGTGGGGTTCTGTCACTCAAACTGGTGGTGAACCAGAGCAAGCCCAGCAATTTGTTAGCAAAGTCTATAAAAATAGCCCCAACCTCGTTAAAGATGCACGGACAGCCAGCGATTTGTTCTTCAAACAGGGTCAGGGCGATGTCTTAGTCACCTACGAGAATGAGTTGATTTTAGCGGAGAAAAACGAACCGAACGCCAGCTACTTTATTCCACCCCTGAATATCTCCATCGATAATCCTGTGGCTGTGGTGGAAAAAAATGTTGATAAGCATCGCAATCGCAGAGTGGCAGAAGCCTTTGTGGATTTTCTCTATTCCCAGCAAGCTCAGGAAGAGTTTACTAAGTTCGGCTACCGTTCGGTTAATCCCTTTGTTGCTACCGCTACTGAGTCAAAATTTCCCCCAATCGAAACTCTGTTCAACGCTCAAGATTTAGGCGGTTGGCCTTTAATCCAAAAGGAATTTTTCGCTAAGGATGCCATTTTTGACAAAATCAGGGTAAATACCCCCGCTTAAACCCATACAATCTATTTTTTAAATTCACCTTTAAGTCTATGAAACTATCCTGTCTTTTTTATCTTATTCCCCTCATCATCTTGGGTAACCTACTAACTGGTTGTGGCAAATCAGAAAGTTGGAATCAGCAGGTGAGTGTGGATGGAGGAGCTGTGGGCTTTGCCTTGGCTCTTGCAGTTGCCGAAGAATACCAAAAAGTGAATCCCAATGCCAAAGTTGGGGTGGCCGCTAGTGGTACGGGCGGAGGATTTACTCGGCTTTGCAATGGCAGTATTGATATTGCAGTTGCTTCCCGTGTCATCAGAAGCTCAGAATCCAAGACCTGTAAGCAAGGGGGGATTGAATATGTCGAGTTGCCGATGGCTCTTGATGGTCTGGCGTTGGTAGCAAACCGAAACAATAAGTTTCTTAAATGCTTAACGCGAAAAGAGTTAAAGAAAATCTGAGAAACTGAGGCAGAAGGCAAGATCGTTAGCTGGAACCAGGTTAACCCCGACTTCCCCAACGAGAGAATTTTATTGTTTGCTCCCCCAGTAGATTCAGGAACGGCGGATTATTTCACCCAGTCCATCACCAAAAAAAGGGGGAATATTCGGAGCGACTACACGCCCAGTTATAACCAAAACACTGTTATTCAAGGGGTGATTGGTAATACCTTTGGATTCGGCTTTGCGGGGATTGACTTTTTTATGCAAAGCCAAGATAGGGTAAGTGCGGTGGGGCTAGAAAACATGGAGGGCAAAAAGTGTCTTAAACCCCTCCCCCTAGATAACGTTAAACGAAATACCTATAGTCCCCTCACACGCCCCCTCTTTATCTATGTAAGCAAAGAAGCCCTAGACAGCAAGCCTTCCGTTGATCATTTCGTGCGTTTCTTTATGGATAATTCTTGGAAATACGTGGATGGGGTAGGTTTTGTGCCGTTACCCGACCTTGCCTATGTAAAAACTCTCAAAAGGTTTGAGAAGAGACAAACAGGCTCGACTTTCAAGGATGCCAAGCCTGGTGAACCGATTATCAACTTTCTTTAACGAGGAAATCTTAAGATCATGACTTTAAGCCCTAGTTCCGATGACTCCCTTTTTTCTGGGGATAAATCTCTGGTTAAACAGGCGGGTGACGATATTCCCGAAAAAATTATTGGCACTATTTTATTCATCTGTGCCTTAGTGTCTGTGGTTACTACCTTTGGCATTATCGCTATTATTTTCACAGAGACTCTTTCTTTTTTCAAAGAGGTGACTCTGGCCCAGTTCTTTTTGGATACCCAATGGACTCCTCTGTTTGTCACCCCCCGTTTTGGGATTTGGCCCTTGATCAACGGAACATTTTTAACTTCGGCGATCGCGATGGCTGTGGCAGTACCGTTGGGTTTGTCTTCTGCTATCTATCTAGCCGAATATGCCACACCAAAAGTGGCTTCTCTTCTTCGTCCAGCAGTAGAAATATTAGCGGGAATTCCAACGGTAGTTTATGGCTACTTCGCCCTCATCTTTCTAACGCCCACCCTACGGAATATTCTACCCCTAGAGGTTTTTAACGCCCTCAGTGCGGGATTGATGATGGGGATTATGATCACTCCCACCGTCGGTTCGATTAGCTTAGATGCCATTAATTCCGTACCCCGTTCCCTCAGAGAAGGTTCCTTTGCTTTGGGGATTACCAAACTAGAAACGATTTTTAAAGTGGTTTTACCTGCTGCTTTGTCAGGCATTATGGCTTCAATTATTTTAGGCGTTTCTCGTGCGGTGGGAGAAACCATGACGGTGCTGATTGCGGCGGGGGCGCAACCTCGGTTGACTTTCAATCCTTTGGAGTCGATCGCCACTATGACGGCCTTTATGGCCCAGGTTTCAGGGGGAGATGCCCCCAGGGGGAGTTTCAATTTTAAATCCATGTATGCAGTAGGGGCTGTTCTTTTTGTCATTACCCTTACCCTCAATATTGGCAGTTATTGGATTTCTAATCGCTTTAAAGAAAAATACGATTAAATTACTGATTAATAACTATGGTTAAATCTTCGACAACAAATAATACAGCCATCTTTGATGACCAACTACAACGCCGAGAAACGATTGGAAAGATCTTTGAGTATGTTTTCTTAATTGGATTGCTCATTGGTTTATTTGTTCTCGCCCTGTTGGTACTCAATATTCTCCATGATGGTTTGGGGAGACTACTGACCCCAGGTTTTCTTACGGAAACTCCCTCTCGTTTTCCCGATCGCGGGGGGATTCGGCCAGCGATTATCGGCAGTCTCTATCTAGGACTAATTGTGATTGTGGTAGCGGTTCCGATTGGTGTGGGAGCGGCTTTATACCTGGAAGAATACGCCCCTAAAGCCTGGTGGACGGCTCTAATTGAGATCAATATCGGCAACCTCGCAGGGGTTCCTTCTATTGTTTATGGGTTACTGGGTTTGGGAGTCTTTAACTATTTACTGGGTTTTGGAGCTACCTTACTTTCAGGGGCTTTAACCCTGGCATTGCTATCTCTACCCGTTATTATTGTGACAGCCAGGGAAGCGATTCGAGCCGTTCCCGATTCCCTCAGACAGGCTTCCTACGGGCTAGGAAGTACAAAATGGCAAACCATTCAACACCATATCTTGCCCTATGCTATTCCAGGTATTCTCACAGGAGTCATTATTTCCGTTTCCCGTGCCATTGGAGATGCGGCTTCCTTAGTCGTGGTAGGAGCAGTGAGTTTTCTCACTTTTAATCCAGGTTTGTTCCAACGTTTTATGGCTCTGCCGATTCAAATTTTTAGCTATGTGTCTCGTCCTGAACCTGGTTTTGCTAATGCGGCGGCCGCGGCCATTATTGTTTTAATTCTGTTGATTCTCATTCTGAACGCGATCGCCATTGTGATCCGTCAACGCTATTCTACTGTTCATTAATGATCAATGCCTCCTAAATCCCGACTTCGACAGGCTCAGTCCATCGCCAATTCTGGGGGACTTTTGACTCAAAAGTTAGGGCGGCTAAAAACATTTTTTTTAATTTCCAATTTGCTTAAGGAGCAACCACCATGACAACCCATCTTAATACCGACAATAGTGTGTTTGATGCAGAGGGCGTAAGGGTTTTTTACAACGGCTTTTTAGCTCTAGTTGATGTTTATATTAAAATTCCTAGCCAACAAATTATTGCTTTTATTGGCCCTTCTGGTTGCGGTAAAAGTACCCTCTTGCGTTGCTTTAATCGGATGAATGATTTAATTCCAGGAGCAAAGGTAGAAGGTAAATTAATTTACCGCGATAAAAATATCTATGACCCCAAAATTAATTCAGTCAAATTGCGGCGGCAGGTAGGGATGGTTTTCCAACGCCCCAATCCTTTCCCAAAATCAATTTATGAAAATATTGCCTATGCTCCTCGAACAAATGGTTATCAAGGCAATCTGGATGAGTTGGTAGAATCTTCCCTCAGACAAGCCGCTATCTGGAATGAAGTTAAGGACAAACTAAAAGAAAAAGGTACTGCCTTATCAGGAGGACAACAATAACGACTTTGCAGTGCCCGCGCGATCGCCATGAAGCCCGATGTTTTGTTAATGGATGAACCCTGCTCTGCCCTTGATCCAATTTCTACGCGACAAGTGGAAGAACTGT
>JBEIFD010000127.1:0-8441 GCA_040382535.1 Merismopediaceae cyanobacterium | reverse complement strand
GAACGTAGTACAATTTTATTTTCTCCATAGAGAGAATTAAAGCTCATGCTACTGGCTACGTTATTTAAAGAACTATTTGCAATATAATCCAATTTTATTTTAATTTGCTGACCACAAATTGGGCAAGGAATAGGATGATTCTCCGAATCGAAAAACGTTAACCCTGTAAATTTTAGTTTGCCCGAACCTGTCCGATCCCTTCTTTCAATAAAATCTGTTGAAGAAAGTTGATTAACCACCGATTTAATATAATAATCGGTAGCTTTATTAATCATGTCTTTCGGATAAACAATTGTTCCATTTTTTAGCACAATACCATAGTTACAAAGTGTTGACATTGCCGACATATTGTGACTAACAAATAAAACTGTTCTCCCCTCTTTCACCGAAACACTTTCCATTTTTCCAAGACACTTTTTTTGAAAAGCAGCATCTCCTACTGCCAAAACTTCATCGACAATTAAAATTTCTGGTTCCAAGTGTGCCGCAACCGAGAATGCCAGTCGAACATACATCCCTGAAGAATAATATTTAACTGGCGTGTCTAAAAATTTCTCTACTTCCGCAAAATCAACGATTTCATCAAATTTCTTTTTGATTTCTACTTTACTCATCCCCAAAATAGCACCATTAAGATAAATATTCTCTCGTCCTGTTAATTCTGGATGAAAGCCTGTTCCTACTTCTAATAAGCTCGCTACTCGCCCATTAATTTTAATTCGTCCTTCCGTTGGGTCTGTAATTCGACTCAAGATTTTAAGAAGTGTCGATTTTCCTGCTCCATTCCGTCCAATAATTCCAATAACTTCCCCTTTTTTGACTTCAAAAGATAAATTTTTTAACGCCCAAAACTCTTCTTTTTGTGAACTTTTTATGCTGAATTTTCGATTATATACATTTTTTAAAAAAGATTTAGTACTATTTGTTAAAACATCCCTTAGTGCTGTGTATCTTTCTTGTGATTGATGTTTAATAATGTACTTTTTGCTTAAATTTTCGACTTGAATAATAGTATCAGACATAATTTAATTTATTGAGAGAATAAGAGAAGAAAGTAAATCCAAAAAATCGTGTTGAATTTTTTATTTTAATACAAGTTTAATAGTCAAAAAAAAAGCTAAAATTTTAGTTTTAACTCTACAGCCATTATAAGTGATTTATTGTCAACAAGAAACTCAAAATCTTTGGCTCAGAATTGAGTTTCCTTTACAATCTATTTAGGATTGTTATAGCGTTAACTAATTAAATAAAATTCAAGTGTAAATTAAATCACATCCGCGAAGGTTCGTTCTGTTTTGCGAAAATACCAAACTCCTGTAATAAAGAAAAAAGCGACTATAAATAAAGACAAAAGAAAGCCAGGTAAATAGATATTGTATTGTGTTCCTAAAATTGCCCATCGAAAACCATCAATCACCCCAACCATTGGATTTAAAGAGTACAGCAAACGCCACTGTTCAGGAACGATATTACTACTAAAGCCGACGGGAGAAATATAGAGTCCAAACTGGACAATAAAGGGAACAATATAACGAAAATCACGATATTTGACATTCAGTGAAGCTAACCATAAACCTGCTCCCATTGAAGCGACAAAGGCGATCGCGATAAAGAAGGGTAGAGTCAGAATGCGCCAACTGGGAACGAAGTTATACCAAGCCATTAAGGCTAAGAGGATGATGCCTGAAATCATAAAATCTACGAAACTCACGACGACGGCACTGGTGGGAACAATTAATCGAGGGAAATAAATTTTAGAAATCAGGTTTGAATTAGTAACCAAACTATTGCTACATTCAGACAAAGAATTAGAAAAAAATTGCCACGGTAACATGGCTGAAAAAACTAAAATCGGGTAGGGAACGCCCTGGGAAGGTAGTTTGGCGATACTTCCAAAAACAATGGTAAAAACAATCATTGTTAAAAAAGGACGAATTAAGGCCCAAGCAATGCCAATGAAGGTTTGTTTATAACGGACTAAGATATCACGCCAAGCGAGAAAATAGAAAAGCTCTCTATATTTCCAAATATCTTGCCAGTACTGTTTTTCAGTTCGTCCAGCTTCGATAATAATAGTCGATTTAGCAGTCATATTAAAAGAGTTTAAATAGTTTAATTCGTTTAATTCGTAAGGTTTTGGACAATTTATTGCCTGGTATTTTAATCTACATTATTGACAATAATTCCTGCTATTTGGCTTTGATTTGTTCTCAGATTTTCTAGGGTATCTAGGACGATCGCCCGCTCGGCCCGTTTTAAATCAACAACAAATGCGACTTCATCCACTTTGGGAATAATAGTTTGGGCATCGACTAATTCGGATATTGCGGAAGTATCTATCAAAATATAATCATACACTTGTCGCCATTGTTCTAGCATGAGATTCATTTTGGGAGAAACTAACCACAAAAAGGAGCTAGTGATTTCGGAGCCTGCTGTCAGTACGTCGGGATAACCTTGATGAACGGGAGGAATTTCCGTCATTGTGAGAACCGAAGCCTTAGTTAAAACCGAACCAGATAGACCCCTCATGTTGGGTCTTGCTCCATTACTAGAATTTTCGGCGTTGAGATCGAGCATATTCTCTAAATTAGAGAATTGATCTGGTGTTTTAGGGGCGGTAGATTGAACCAGACTTTGCCAGGTTAAATCGGTGGCGATCGCGGTACCAAGACCTTGGCTGTTGGACAGGGAAAAAACTTGATGAATTTGGGGATCAGCTAGGTTTGCGTCCACAATTAAAACCCGTTTTCCCAGTTCAGCTAAAACTAATCCCAAATTGCAAGTCATGGTTGTTGTGCCTTCCCCCGTTGTGGCTGCCGCGATCGCGATCGCCTGACCCATCCGATGAGAAGTTTGCAGAGAGAGAGAGAGAGCTAAAGAACGAATCGCCTCAGTAAAAGCATTAGATTTATTCACCAGACCAGACTGGGCATTTTTGAAGACAGAAACTTGTCCTTGAGATTTAGGGATCAATCCCAGTATGGGCAAAGGAATCATTTGCTTGAGTTCTTGAAGATCTCTAAAGCGTTTCTCAATTTTATCTAGCCAGACAGCCATTGATGCCCCGGAGATAATACCCGCCAACAACGCCAAAATTAGCCCACGATTTCGATTTTTATCGACGGGAATAGAGGATAACATCGGTGGTTCGATCACCTTCCAAGATGACGTTTCCTGGGTCTCCACAATACGGAGTCCTTGAAGTTTTTGCTTAAAGGCATCGACAGTTTGTAGATTGCCGGCTTCACGACGCTGGAGAGTTTTATAGGTTTGTTGGAGTTTAAGTAGGCGGTCAAGCTCTAAATTAGCCGCCTTTTCCTGTTCACGAAGTTGGGGCAATTGTTTTTGCTGAGTTAACAAGCTGAGTTGAAGTTGGGAAAGTTGGCTTCCTAATGCTTGTAAAATTTCTCCATTTTCAATCTTTTTAGACGCTATTACAGAATTCTGTGTCCCAATCACCTGCTGACTAGATTTAGCTGATAACTGATTGAGTCCATCAATTTGTTCTTTCAATAACTTCAAGCGGGGATGGTCGGGCGTATAAAGAGCCTTTTCCGATTGGTATTGAATATTTAAAGTTTGTAATTGCTTGACAATAGACTGATAGGTACTATCTTGGCTTAAAACAGCATCAGCCAATAGGGTTTTAGCATTAGCATTCTGTTGGAGAGAACGGATCTGACTTTGTAAGGCTTGATATTGTTGTTGGGTTTGATAAAGAGTTAATTCAGCCTCTGCAATCTTGACTCGAAGATTTTCTTTTTGAGAATAGGCTAAATTGATTCCCGCTTCTCCGTCGCCCAGATTGTTGCGAATCCGAAAATTAGTCAATTCACGGGACGATTTTTCTAACTCTGCTTGGGCTGGGGGTAATTTTTTCTCGATAAACCGAACCGCATTGGTAACAGGCGATCGCTGGGTATCCCGTCCGTATTCTATATAGGTTCTAACCAAAGCCTCCAAAACCGCCTTCGCCTGGAGAGGATTCTCATCTTCATAGGAGATAGAAAGAACCGTCGTATCTTCGGGCTGAATAAGGCGTAAATTTCTAGCCAGTAGTTCTAAAGAAATGCCGCGATAGGGAGCATCTAAATTTTTAATTGCTTTACTTAATAGGGATTGACTTTTTAAGACTTCAATCTCAGTGGGTAAATTAGCCGCTTTATCCTGAACAGAATTGGAATTTTCTGACTGAACGACTGGCTCTGAGACCTTATTCCCCACTAAAATCAAGGATTGGGTTTGGTATAAGGGTTTACGGAGAACGAGATATCCCACTCCCCCCAGAACCACCAGGGCGGTAATACTGGCGGGCAACCAATGTCGCCTAACCGCAGTCCACCAATTAGTATTAGAGGAGGCGAACTCAGAAACCATCATCTTCATATTTTCCATAAAGCATCAAATAAAATTGCTGATTTGCTATCTTGACCAGAAAAATTTTACGGAAGGGTGGCCACTTGAGCCTGGGCTTGAGATTGCGGGAATTCTTCACCAATATTTAAAGCCGTTGCATACTGCTGGGCAATGATATCTAAGGTACATTGGGAAATTAAATAGTTTCGTCCCGCTTCACCCATACTTTTTGCCAACTCAGGATTGGAAGAAATCTGTAAAATAAAGTCTGCTAAACCCTGGCTATTTTTATTTTTAAAAGTCATTCCACACTGAGTTTTTTCAACAAGCTCATTTAAGTAACATTGTTTATCACAAATCACGGCGATCGGTCGTTCTGTTGCCAATAAACTATAAAATTTACTAGGTGCAACAATCCCCCCCATTCCCTCCTCTACACTCACCAACGTTAAGTCACAAGCTGTTAAAGAATAGGGTAAAATTTCTTTATTCTGATAGGGCAAAAATAAACAATTATCCAATCCATAGGTTTGAGCAAAGTTTCGTGAAGATCGATATTTTGGCCCGCCACCAATAAAAATAAATTGAACAGGATAAGGATACCCCTGCAACAAACTTGCCGCATCGAGAATCGTCTGAATATCATGACAGCGACCCATATTGCCAGAATAAAGAACCGTAAATTTTTCAGTTAAATTATGTTTTTGGGCAAACCAATTATCTTCCTTGGCAATGGGGACTATCCAGTTCGGATCAGACCAATTTGATATCACAGAAATTTTATGACCGAGCTTAGGCTGCTTTTTTAAAATTTCCTGTTTCATAGAAGTGCTAAGGACAATAACTTTTTTAGCCTTTTGCCAGGTCAGTTCATTCAAACGATTCCACAGTTTAATGATCCAATTTTCTGAAGATAAAACCCCTAACTTTTCCGCAACGTCGGGATACAAATCATAAATTAAACAAACATAGTTAGAACCTTTCGCAAGATGAAGTAAATATCCAATGAAAGGTAAAAATGGTGGTGCTGTTGTCAAGAGTAACGTATCGTCTTTTTTTAGATGTCTCAGAAGATGAATCACGGCACGAACCGTAAATAAAAATCCGTGAAAAGCTTTTCCTCGAATATTATGAATAGATACCTGAGTTGCTCTAGTCCGACGAATAACAACATTATTATGGATTTCTAGGGGTAAGGCACTAACATCGTTAAAAGCGTAGGCAGGAAGCCCTGTAAAAACCTTAATTGGAGTGCCGTTATCTCCCAAATGAGCAACTAATTCATTAATGAGTTGTCCCGTAGGAGCGAAATCAGGTGGAAAAAATTGATTAACGACAAATAATTTTTTACCCTTGCGGAGGAGTTTTTTCATATTATTTCACTCTCATCAATCCAAATATTGATCAAAATATTGATGTATCAAGCTTTTCCCACATCCACACACTCACTATTAGGATCAAAAACTTAAGATAGGCACTTTTTAAGATAGGCACTTTATTGTTTAATTACAGTAGATTAAAAATACAGTAGATTAACAACAGAATTGACCATGTTTTATACAATCAATAATTTTGACAATAAACCTCCTCTCTCTGAGAATCTTGGAGTGCACTCAATCGGTGTCTTCTCTTAGGATTCTTGGCAAGCAAAAGCTAGCCACAAAAGTGGTTTAATTTTTACAAAAATAAATAGAAACCCAACTCAGATTTAGGAGAAATGTTAGTTGGAGCGATTTATTTTAAATAAGTCAGTATCCAAAAAATAGATCGTCAAAAATAAGAAATAAGATACACCCTATCTACCCTTTGACCTTAAAAACCTTGCAAAAATCTGTCAGCAAAAGAAATATTGCTAAACGATTGGAATTAGTTTAAATAAGAATCTACAACTCTACTGATGGATATCAGTACTAGCAGAACTCTTGATATTCAAGGGGAGATGAACAAAATAAGGCTTCATCTCATAGGTCAAGCTTGGTAAAACTGATGATTTAAAAAAAGTAGGAAAAAGAATTTTCTTAAAAAAGGGACAGCACAAAGGATCAATTCAATGACTTTCACCAATTATCTGGAGAATAATCAAAACGATAGAATCCTTTCTCAATAAATCACGTAGATCAAGAAGCTGAAGTTTTTTTTGCCAGCCAGTTAAGCCAATAAATTGTTTACTTGATGAGAACTCTATAGAAAATTTTTGCTCAAAGAGCAGGTTTTTTCATAAAGTCTAAGCAAAGGACAAATAATAAAGATGAGATCTACGATCTACTCTAGATGTATCTTGGAAAAGGGAGAGGACTATCTTAATAAGGTCAATGAAAGAAACAAATATTCTTTTATCGAGTGAGATAAGGAAATTTTATGATTGATTTTCATAGAGTAATCAAAAAGTGGATGTTAAAAAGGATTGATTTTAAAAGGTGTAAAAAAAGGGTTTTAATAAAGAGCGACAGTAAATTCACTGGTTTGTTTTTTCTGTGCTTCCTGAATGATATACGTAAAATCACGGAAGGGCAAGTTTTTTTTGTATTTTCTTTGCGTGGACTGTTTAGCTTCGAGCTTAAAGCCTTGCTGGCAAAGACTTTTTGTGCTTCTTGTGATTTCTTATCTTAGGAGCTTTAACAGAAGGTCTACGTAAATTTACTACTAAACTATGAATTAAGCATATCTCGGACTAAATCTACATGCTGTGATCTAAATCTCTACTTTTGTGTGATCTGAATCACACCACGACTTCTTTCCAGTTTTAAAAGTCTGATGGTCAGTATTTAAGAAAAATCAAGGGTAAATGTCCATTCAAGTTGTTTTTTAAGACTGAAGGGACATTCTTCCTAAATACCTGATTATTTTGCTTTTATTGCTCTCCAGATATAAAAAAGCAACACGGCGGAAAGAAGAGAGCCTAGATCCCACTTGACGGATTTTTTCTTGCTGTAAAATTTTCGTTGATTACATCTGACGCTATCTCGAAAGCCCTATCGTACCGTTTCGCAGGATAATCTATCAACGAATTATTTACAGGTGGGGCTTTTTTGACCTGGGCTATTTGGATATCTAGTTGAAGGGTTTGTTGATGATTGAGGGTGAGTAATCGGTTTGTATTGATGATACTAATGGGGATCATTAGTAAATAAACCAATCCTAAGATGAGGGCTAACCAAGTGATCAGGGATAATAAAAATTGTTCTAGAGGTTTTCGCCCAAAATTGCGACCGAGGTAAATCATGGCATAGGCTAAAAATAGAACGGGAACTTTTTCAACTAAGGCTCCGAAGGTCTGAAATTCCCAAGTGGGATTGGTCAAGCGGAGTGGGATTAGGGTATCGGCAAAATCAAAGAGAAAAAAAGCGAGAAAAACATAACCAATTACTCGTATGAGAGCTAAAGTCCATAGAGTAGAGGTATTGGTCATAATAGGATGGTTATGAACGTTGTTTTCGTGAAAATTCATTGTGTTATTGGTTTAAATGGGTTTCAGTTATTTCGTTCTTAAAAAAGTCGCTTAGGGAGGCAAATCTATTAAGTTGTGCATTTGAAGTTCCAAAGCAAGAGCTTCACCTTTGTTAAGCAACAAAGCGACTAGGTTATTTATTTTTCATTCCTAATTGGTTCGTAGTTTGGCTTCGTCGTTGAGGGAACCATTCGCAGGATTACGATCTAAATCATGGACGATAATAAAAGCATTACAGCCTTCATTTGATAAAGCCATCATTTGTGCAGATAACTTTCTTCTTAGGTGATGACACCCATTAGAAGCCCATTTTTTAGTTTGAGTTTTTTCTCCTAACACACGATGAACAATTTCACGAACCGCCTCGTAGTCCGTATTATCGGCGTTGCATAATAGAGGGATGAATTGAGAAAATCCTAAATGCAATGTCCAGAGTGTAAATCGACCCATATCCGTAAAAATGGTCATAAGAAAGGCAAACAGAATCACATTTGTGTAAACTGTGGTCGTCAATTTATAGATAACTATAATACTCACAGAGGTTACAGCGATGAAACCAAACAAGAATGGGTAGCGGGGCGAACGCATCTAAAATAGTACGGACAAAAGAAATCCAGTTATAGTGGAAAGAGTG
>JBEIFD010000126.1:0-8448 GCA_040382535.1 Merismopediaceae cyanobacterium | reverse complement strand
CTTCGGGTTCATTTTGACTACTTCCCCCAATTGTTTTCCACAAAAAAGCGACTGCATCCAACCGTAGAATATCCACTCCTTGGTTTGCCCAAAAGAGTAAAATATCTAACATCTCACAGAAAACAGAAGGGTTTTGGTAATTCAGATCCCATTGATAGTTATTAAAGACCGTCATCACCCATTTACCCATGCTTTTTTCCCAGGTAAAGTTCCCTGGAGCCGTCTGGGGAAAAATATCAGGTAAAGTTTTTTCAAAAGTATCAGGAATATCTCGATTTTTAAAAGTATAGTAATAATCTTGATAGATTTGCTCTCCTTGACACGCTTTTTCTGCCCATTCATGTTCATTAGAGGTATGATTAACCACGACATCTAAGACTAATAAAATATCCCTTTTTTTCATTTCTTGAGCAATATGTTGGAGGTCTTCTAAATTTCCCACTCGCTCATCAATTTTTCGATAATTACTAACGGCATATCCTCCATCACTGGCATTTCTAGGGCATTCTAAAATTGGCATAATATGAATTAAATTAATGCCTAATTCTTCAAAGTAATTGATTTTTGATTGCAAGTCTTTTAAATTGTCGGCAAAACCATCGGCATAGAGGGTCATTCCCACCCATTTGGGACTGAGAAACCAATTAAAATCCTTTTCTCTGGCAAGATCGGTTTTTTTGAGTTCAGGCGATCGCAGAATATATTGACGTGCCATTACTTCTACTAATTTTAATAATTGCAGTTTAAAGTCTTTACGGTTACCATAAAGTTTTTGAAATAGGGAAAAAAGACTATAAAAATTTGCCCCTAATCTAGTATAGAAATGACTTAGTTCTTGTTCTTTAATTTCTGGTTTGAGTTGATCTAGAATTTCATTGAGAATGGAATGGGATATTTGCTCATACATAGGTTATTAGGTTATATTTTAGAAATTGTTATAAATTTTAAGGACATAGTTTTAAGAACATAATATATTATGTCCCTACGGACAGTTTTTAGGTTGTTAATTTTCAATATTTAGTAAATAATTTAAACAAGTTAACTCCATCTATTTAAAAAGTATTCATAAAAAGATTTATCCTGAATAGTTGCTCCTCGTATACCGACAATCGCACTGGCAAATTCCTGCGCCCGAACTAAGGTCTTTGTTGTATCCCAACCCTTAATAATGCCCAAAATTAAAACACTACTAAAGGCATCCCCCGCTCCTACGGTATCAATAATCTGAGTCGTTTGAGATGGAATAATTTGTTCTTGGTTGCCATTTGATTGAAAAGAAATCGCCCCTGCTTTGCCCTGGGTTAAGGTGATGTCATTAAGGGGAAAAGCTGCAAATAAATATTTAATACGATTTTTGGTATTTCTTTCCTGGGGAACGATGAGAGATAATTCTTCTTCATTTAATTTTAACCAGGAAATTTCTTTTAAAAGTAATTCAACGGTTTTTAAATTCCACCAAGGCGTTCTTAAGTTAACATCCAGGAAAATTGAAGGAAAAATATTTGTTTTGATTTTTTGGAGGGTTTCAACACAAGCTTGACTTCTTAAGGCTAAAGTTCCGTGATACAGAATAGAATCTTTCGGTAAAGAAGGAAGACTAGAAAATTTGATAAAATCGTAGGCACTATTTTCGACAATTTCATAATGAGGTTCATTATTAATGAAATTTACTTGAACAGTTCCCGTTGGATGCTCTAAATCGAGTTGTAATCCTCTGAGATTCATTCCCCAATTTTCCATCGTTTCTCTAATAGTAACGCCATAGGAGTCATTGCCAATACGAGAAATAAAGAGGGGAGAAACGCCAAAGGCTTGTAAATGCCAAGCGACATTAAAAGGTGCGCCTCCTAAAACAATATTGCCATCAGGAAAGCAATCAAATAAAACTTCACCAAAGATAATCACGGATTGATTGGTCATTAATTTTTACTCTCAATTTGAAGGTCAGGAAAATAATGAAAGATGCCCTCAAGAATTCCAGCACTGTAGTTTCCGTTCAGTTTAGAAGATTGACCTTGGGCAATATAAATTGAATCTTTTAGACCTGTTTGCTCTATTTCGGATTGAATTGTTTCTTTCACCTCTAAATGGGCATTAGCTACTAAAATAGATTTGATGGGACTCATTAATACGTCTAAATCATTACCACTATCCCCTGAAAAAATTGTATTATCGAGAGTGAAATTTTGAGTTTTCATTAAATAGGCGATCGCATGATATTTATTAGCACTCAGGGGCAGAATATCCAGAAGTCCAACTTGAGCTTTTTCATCAATACTCCAAATAATATTCGCTTGAATTTTTTCTGTTTCTAGTTTTGAGCGTATTATTATAATAATAGGTTCTAGTTCAGCCTCTAAAGAAACATAATAACTCAGTTTATGTAAACCTTGTTTGGTTATTTCTTGTAATTTAATCTGATCACAATCGACAAAAAAAGAGACTAGATCAGGTTGAGTTTTATGTTGCCAATCCACAGAAATCTGCTCATCCCAATCAGTCAGACGTAACCATTGATTATTTTTAATTTCATAAATCGTTGAACCCACATCGGCAATCACAAAATTAGGAATAGGCAATTCGTATTCCGCGATCGCCTCTTGAACTAGCGTCTTATCTCTCCCTGTCACATAGGCAAGGTTTATCTGGGAATTTGAGACTAATTGGCGAAATAACGGTCTAACTTCAGGAGATTCGGGTTGTTCTCCATTGGGAATCAAGGTTCGATCCAAATCCGTACAAATCAAAAGGGGCTGAATCATCCCGATACTTCCTCACAAAGTGCGAAAAAGTTGTAATGATTTAAACCATCCAAAATTCCTGCCGCAAACTGTTTTTCAGAAAAATAAATTGGCTCCACTTCACTAAACTTTAAAAGTTCCTCTGTATGACGATTGGCTACCACCACCGATAACGTATTACCTAACATCATATCTTCATCCCCCCCCGAACCGCCTGCCGTGAGAATACGAGTTAGGGGAATGTCTCTTTGTTGAGCAAACCAACGCAGAGCATAACCTTTAGAAGCTCTAATAGGGACAATATCCAAAAATTGACCAAAGGAGAAAATTGCATGGACGGTTTGTTCATTTTGGAGCAAAATCTTTTTAATTTCTTCCACGCTAGGGGCAACATTGGGATCATAAAAATAACTAAGTTTATAAGTACTTTGTTGTTCTTTTGGTTGTAAAGTCAGGCCCGATAATTCAGTTAAAAGAGAAACAACTCTTTTGCGATTCCAGAGATAATTAATATGGTTTGTCCAGGCATCATCTCTTGTTAGCTCAGGAGAATAATAAATCTCTGTTCCCATGCTGGTAATTAGGGTATCAGGTTGGGGAATATTCTGTTGACGTAATACTCTCAAGGCTGAATCTAAGCGTCTTCCTGTTGCGATACAAAAACTAATAGTTTTTCGTTTTTCAGTTAATAAATTTACTAACTCTTTTAAGGATTCTGGATCACCTAATAAATTTTGATCAATACTAGAAATGATCGCTCCATTATGATACATCATCGGTCGGCGTTTTAAAGAGCGTCTTGGTAGTCGTTCAGTTTTATCAATAATAGGTTGCAACATCTTAATATAACTATCGACATGGGAATCCCAAGTGTAATATTCCTTAACTTTTTTGAGTCCATTTTGCGCTAAAACTTGCCAATGTTCAGAATCATTTAAAACTTTTAAAATCGTCTCTGTAATATTGTCGGGATCGAGGGGATCAATTAAATATCCATTCTGACAATTTTTAATAATATCAACAGGGCCACCGTCTTTTGTTGCAATAATGGGTAAAAAGCTAGCCGCCGATTCAATCAAGGTTAGCCCAAACGGTTCGGTCAATGCGGGATTAATAAAAACACCGCCAGAGAGAGAAGCCAAACGATAAATAACGCCAACATCTTCAGGAGGAAGACTTTTTGGATAGGCAACTTTACCATAGAGATCATAACGGTCAATCGCCAGCAGTAAATTGGTAATAACTTCCTGTGAGCTAGTATCTAAATCTTGGGGATCATGTCTGGTTCCTGCACAAATAACCAAGTTTGCTTTATCTTGTAGGGCTTGAGATTGGCCAAAAGCTTCAATCAAAATTTGAATATTTTTGCGTTGATCTAAACGAGAAAGAGCTAAAATTATCGGCTTATTCGGTTCTTTTAAAAATTTCGCGATCACCTTAAAAGCATGGCTTTCCCATTCATTACCAAGGGGCGGAAAAAACTGTTCTACATCAGTCCCTGGTGGAATAACTCGCATTTGTTGAGGTTCATAATAATCATATTGGGCATACTGTTCATTAATTTCTTGATTCGTGCTAGTAATAACCCTTTCAGCAGAACTAAGAGTATCTTCTTCCGCATTGATGCGGCGCGTCATATTATAGCGTTTTTCGATTGTATCTCTACTAATACCACTTGCTAATAATCTTTTTCTTTTACTACGTCCTAATGAATGTCCTGTATGAACTAGAGGAATACCGAGTTGATGGGAAAGCCGTATTCCCACATATCCCGCGTCGGCATAATGACTATGAATAACATCGGGCATTCTTGCCTGACTTTGTAGATAATTAATGGCATTATCAGCAAAGATATTTAAATAATCCCATAATTCTTCTTTAGGAATATATTCATTTGAACCACAAGCAATACGAATAATGTTAGCTTTAGGGTTTAATACTTCGATGGGTTTACTATAATCTGAGCTAACCTGGGGATCAATTAAAAGCTTTGTCATCAGATTCACTTGTTGGATTTCAGGATGTTTTGATAGGGATTGTACTAACTCTAAAACATATTTTGTTTGTCCTCCCGTATCTGCATCTCGTCCTAACTCAAGTTCTTTTCCCCGAATTAGACCATGTATGCTAATCAATAATATATATTTTTGGTTTATTTTCATGTTTTATATTATCCAAACTGGAATACCACGAAAGCATATTAGAAATAAGTCGCGATCGCAGATATTTTTTATCTATTTAAATACAAGACTAGCATAGGAATTAAATCACTCAATCAATTTATCCATAAAATTTAATCAAATTGTCGCTACATTTATAGCGAAATATGCTCACACTTATGATTTTTTTGTGAAGACGAAGTAATTTAATTTAATCGATAAAATTATTTTTTTACTAAAAAAGTTAAAATAAATCCTAAAATCAACTTAGCAATCTTTAAGTTAATACTTGAATAAAGATTTAGAGTTTTAGTTACTGTGAGAAATCGAAAAAACAGAGTTCATAGATTCCCTAAATTTTGTTTGAATGATAGAAAAAGATGAAAATTTGAGATAATTGATTAAAATAGTAGATCAACAGTCAACGAATAAGGTTTGATGAACATCTGTGGGAGAACAAGACACGCCCGATTGGTTACGCTTACAAAAAGCCCTCTCTGTGGAAGCAGAGCGCGGTTTTATGGATATTCAGGGCAATCAATACCGTTTTAGCGAATTTTTCTGTCTGACCTTTGGGAATAGGCATCCCCAGGGAACGCCTACGGATTCGCGTCGTCGCTGGCAGGAATTCGGTGCGAAATTTGCCCAATATCCCCAATTAACCCAATCCCAACGACAAACGCTGATCGCGGAGACTCGTCGCTTTTTGTTGGAACTCCGTCGAGATTTAGAGAAGCCCACCGAACCGTCACCGTCTAAAATTCCCAAGGTGAAAGAGATCACCACGATCACCTCTACCATTACTCAAACAAGTGATCTTAAACTGGAACAATTATTAAAAGAAATTCCTGAAATTGGTACTCGAAAAAGTAGTTTATTACAAAAATTAGGATTAGCCAAAGTCCGTGATTTATTGTTTTATTATCCCCGCAACCATATTGACTATGCCCGTCAAGTAAGCATTTCCCAATTAACTGCTGGAGAAACGGTAACGTTAGTAGGAACAGTTATTCGTTGTAATTGTTTTTCTAGTCCTAAAAATAACAAATTAACCATTTTTGAATTATTAATTAAAGATCACACGAATAGAATTAAATTAAATCGTTTTTATGCAGGTCATCGCTACAGTAATAAGGGCTGGCAAGAAAGTATCAAACGTATTTATTCCCCTGGAACCGCGATCGCGGCATCAGGTTTAGTCAAAGAAACTAAATATGGACTAACCCTGGATAATCCTGAATTAGAAATTCTCGATAGCATTAGTTCCCATATCGAATCTGTCACGATTGGTCGCGTTTTACCCGTTTATCCTTTGACCGAAGGAGTTCCCGCCGACTTGATTCGTAAAGCTGTCTTGATGGCAATGGGAGCGATTCAACAACTTGAAGATCCCTTACCTGGGGGTATTAAAAAATCCTACGGTTTAATTGATTTACCAGAAGCCATTAAAAATATCCATTTTCCCGAAAGTTCCGAACATTTAATTCATGCCAGAAGACGATTAGTATTTGATGAATTTTTCTATTTACAATTAGGCTTTCTGCACCGTCGTCAAAAACAAAAAAGTACGGAAAAAATTGCAATTTTTACGCCCAGAGGTGAATTAATTGAAAATTTTAATAAGATTTTGCCCTTCAGTTTAACCAACGCTCAACGACGAGTGATTAACGAAATTTTAGAGGATCTAGAATTAGCCACTCCCATGAATCGGTTAGTCCAGGGAGATGTGGGTTCAGGCAAAACTGTTGTCGCAGTAATTGCCCTTTTAGCGGCTATTCAATCAGGTTATCAGGGGGCGTTAATGGCTCCGACAGAAGTTTTAGCAGAACAACATTATCATAAATTAGTCGGTTGGTTTAATATGCTCCATTTACCTGTGGAATTATTAACAGGCTCTACAAAAGTTGCCAAAAGACGAGAAATTCATGCCCAATTAGAAACAGGAGAATTGCCTTTATTAGTGGGAACTCACGCGCTTATCCAAGAGAAGGTAAATTTTCAAAAATTGGGCTTAGTGGTTATTGATGAACAGCATCGTTTTGGGGTTTTACAACGGGCTAAATTATTAGCAAAAGGCGAATCTCCCCACGTTTTAACAATGACAGCAACTCCCATTCCTCGAACGATGGCTTTAACATTGCATGGGGATTTAGATGTGAGTCAAATTGATGAATTACCCCCAGGCAGACAGGCAATTCAAACAACCGCTTTAACGTCCAAAGAACGCCCTCAAGCCTATGATTTAATTCGGAGAGAAGTGGCTCAAGGTCGTCAGGTTTATATTATTTTTCCGATAATTGAGGAGTCTGAAAAGTTAGCTTTAAAAGCCGCCGTCGAAGAGCATAAACATTTATCCGAAGTGGTGTTTCCTGATTTTCAAATTGGGCTTTTACATGGTCGTATGAGTTCTGCTGAAAAAGAAGCCGCTTTAAATTCATTCCGCGATCGCCAAACACAAATTATTGTTTCGACAACAGTGATTGAGGTCGGGGTGGATGTGCCGAATGCAACGGTGATGTTAATCGAAAATGCGGAACGTTTTGGTTTATCTCAATTACATCAGTTACGCGGTCGGGTGGGACGGGGTTCCCATCAATCCTATTGTTTGTTGATGAGTAGTAGTAAAAATGTGGATGCTCGTCAGCGTTTAAGTGTGTTGGAACAATCCCAGGATGGCTTTTTTATTTCGGAGATGGATTTACGGCTACGCGGGCCTGGTGAGGTTTTGGGGAGTCGTCAGTCGGGTTTACCTGATTTTGCGTTGGCGAGTTTGGTGGAAGATCAGGAGGTTTTATTATTAGCGAGGGAAGCGGCAGAGAAGTTAATGATGGCGGATCAAAGTTTGAGTCATTTACCGTCTTTGAGGCAAGAGCTTGAGGTTCGTTATCAAAAAATGATTGGTAAGGAAATTTTAACTTGATGTTTTTGGATAAAATACGATCACTATTTCCCAAGCTCTATCACAATCAAAAACAAAAAATCATTGATTTCTATCATCTTTCGATAAATCAAAAACTTTTTCTAGGTAATTATAAATATCTTCTTTGCTTCCATCCTTACGAATACCAACACCGATGATTATGACAATGATTTGTTCTTTGTCAACACGATAAATAATGCGATAACGTTGCCCAACGGCTCTTACACTCCGATAACCTTTCAGTTTTCCTGATAAAGGTTTACCTTGTTTTTCAGGTTCTTGTTTAAGTTGCTCAATTTTTTTTGTTAATAAAGTTTGTTCTCTTTGATCTTTGATTTTTCCCAAAAGTTTGATGGCTAAGGGAATTAACTGAATTTGATAGTTTTTCATTACCAACCTAATTGAAGTTTAGCATCTTCCCAATTAATTTTTTCTCCTGTTTGGTCTTGTTGAATAGCTTCATCTAACAAAGGAGCGATTTCTTGATCGTTGAGAATTTCTAGGGTTTCTAGTAATGATTCAATGTGTTCATAGCTAAATGTCACCATAACAGGTTTACCATTTTGAGTAATAATAACGGGTTCATTGGTAAGTTCATCGGGCAAATTCAGAAATTGTTCTTTGGCTT
>JBEIFD010000125.1:0-8467 GCA_040382535.1 Merismopediaceae cyanobacterium | reverse complement strand
GGGAAAATGTCTCTCAGATTCTCCGACTTCGTTGTGCTTATCTTAACAATTCATCTTGCTTGAGTATTTATGCTTAGTTCCAAACTGGAATGCTCCCTTGCCCTTCCATCAATGGAAACAATTTTAAGACAACGGTTTGGGATGGAAATCATTAGCCCCAGTGTACGTGCTAGTAAAGAAGGACAACATTGGGAAATAGATGTTCTTGCCTATGCCAATGGTGGTATTAACAGTGCTTATATCGTCGAAGTTAAGAGTCATGCAAGAGAAGAATCTATTACTCAATTAAAAAATATTTTGCAACGTTTTCGTACCTTTTTTCCTGAACATAAAGATAAACAACTCTATGGCATTTTAGCGTCTGTTGATTTATCCAATGAATTACGCGCAAAAATTCTACAAGAAGGACTTTATGTTGCTCGTATTCATGATCAGGTTTTTGAACTCGATATTCCCGATGATTTTCAACCTCAAACCTATTAAAATATCTTAGGCGATCGCATTTTCAATAGACAATTATCAACTATTTATTCATTATTTGAAAAAATTTGCTAAAATGACTAAGTGAAACCATATCAAGAGAAAAGTCCTCTGTAGTTCCTATGGGTTTAGTTTTTTCTGAAATAAAATTAAGCAATCCTAGTCAAGCTCAACTTCGCCCGATAATCGTTGAATCCTTAGTAGATTCTGGCGCAGTGCATTTATGTATTCCCCCCCACGTTCAAATTCAATTACAGTTAGAAACAGTTGATCAAAAAGAAGTTACCCTAGCCGATGGTAGCCAACGTCTTATTCCTTACGTTGGGCCAATTAAAATTCAATTTGAAAATCGTATTGGTTTTACTGGAGCCTTGGTCATGGGAGATCAGGTTTTATTAGGAGCAATTCCGATGGAAGACATGGATTTAGTTGTTATTCCCTCCGAGAGAAAACTTGCGGTTAATCCCCGTAACCCCAATATTGCTAGTTCGATCGCTAAATAAAAATAGTTGTTTCGTCGTTATTGGATAGGTTGAAATCTGTTTGAAAAAGATTCATGATTGTCAGGATTTAGCTTTCGGTAAATGTAATTTAGGATCTTGAGCGACCCAACCAACAGGCGATTGAAAACGCACTTCAAAATGTAAATGGGATTGGGGAATATCAGGTCGTCCAGTAGTACCGACAAAACCCAAAGTTTCCCCTGCTTTCACAGTTTGACCGATCGCGACTTGGAAACGATTCAGTTGGGCATAGCGGGTTTGTCTTCCTTGTCCGTGATCAACAACTACCAAAAAACCGTAGGGGCCTTCCTTGCTGACCAAAATTACTGTTCCATCCGCAGCCGCCAAAACGGGAGTATCGATCGCCGCTAGTAAATCAACGCCACTATGAAAAAAGGTTTGTTTCGTTTGGGGATTTTTTTGCCATCCGTAATCGAGTCCAACTTGGGCGATCGCGGGCAGGGGATAACTCGTTAATCCAAGATAGGTATCCTTGGGTTTTTGAGCAGTGGGAGTCCAGGTTACGCCTGGAATAAAAACCACCGTTGGATTTTTTTGACAACCATTAATTTCAAATAATAAATCCGACCGAATCCCGTAGGCTTTAGCGATATCTTGCCAAGTCGCGCCTTTCGGAACCGTTAGTTTCATCCCGTTAAAAGGAGGAACCAGAATCACTTGCCCAACCGATGCTTTGCCCTTACTTAAATTTTCATTGAACTTAATCAAGGTTTCTGGAGCTAATTTATAGCGTTGGGCAATACTCGCGATCGTTTCCCCCGAAGCCACTTTATGACGTTGTAAACGAGAAAGGACAGGAATGGGACATTTGGAATCGAGGGAATTGGGGGAAGATTGGGCAAAACTGGGAAATAGTGGGACTAAAATTGCAATAAAAACAAGTACAGAAGAAAAAATTGAATGATTTTTCGTTAAATGCCGATTTTTGATCGAAGACAAAGATTGATTGATTATTTTCAACATAAAATGATTAATTAATCCTATTCTCCAAGATCGCAAAAACTATTCCCCATCTTACCCCTAAGAGCGAAGTATCAAAGTTATAGCACCCGTAGAACGCTAGGAATGGATTTAATCGCCTCTAACTGCTCCATTTCAGCTAAAGCGGCCCGAAAGTTTCCTTCCTTGACGTTATGGGTGACAACGACAATTTCCGCACACTCTTCCTGAAAACCAATTTGCACAACGGATTCCAAACTGACTTGATGATTGCCAAAACTCATGCCTAGATGACCAATTACGCCAGGCACATCATAGCAAAGAAAACGGGCATAAAAGCGGGTTTCTAGGTTCTCAATCGCCGTTACTTGGCAATAGTGCTGATGAATACAACTCAATAAGGGATCGAGATCATCAGTGACTTCACTGCTAAACAAAATTCCCACAATATTCAACACATCGGAAACCACCGCACTAGCTGTAGGCCCTGCCCCTGCTCCCCGTCCATAGAACATGACCTGCCCCAGGGGATCGCCTTCTACCAAAATTCCGTTATATACACCGTTGATATTGGCTAAGGGATGATCTTTCGGAACTAAAGTTGGGTGAACTCGTAATTGGAGATTTTCTGAGGCTTCTCCCTGTAATCCTTCCGCGATCGCCAGCAATTTAATCACAAAACCCAATTTATCGGCATAGGTAATATCCACCGCACTGACTTGGCGAATCCCCTCACAATAAACATCTTCCCGTTTGACCCGACCGCCAAATCCCAAAGAAGCGAGGATCGCAATTTTATCCGCCGCATCATAACCATCCACATCGGCACTCGGATCGGCTTCGGCATAGCCTAATTTTTGAGCTTCGGCTAAAACTTCTCCAAAATCGGCCCCCTCAGTGGTCATTTGGGTCAAAATATAGTTCGTTGTCCCGTTGACGATGCCCATAATGCTCTGAATGCGATTTGCGCCCAGGGATTGCTTGAGGGGTTTAATAATGGGAATACCACCGCCCACTGCGGCTTCCAACAGGACATAAACCCTCGCTTCATTGGCCGCACTATAAATTTCATGGCCATATCTTGCAATAACTGCCTTATTCGCCGTAACAACGTGTTTTTTATTGGCAATAGCTTTTAAAATCAGCGATCGCGCAGGCTCCAGACCGCCCATCAGTTCGACAATAATATCAATGTCAGGATCACTCACAATAGAGTCTAAATGAGTGGTCAAAACCCCAGGCGGCAGATCAACCCCACGAGTTTTCTCCAGCGATCGCACGCCAACTCGATAAATTTCAATTTCTTTTAATAAAGGACTACGGCCCAACGGGTCTTGCAAAATTGCTACCGTTCCCGTACCGACCGTTCCCAAGCCCAGTAAACCAATCTTAAACGCCACTTTGAATGTTCCTCTGCCTTTCTTTCCTTATCTAGATTAACGGTTGAGTGACACAAATTGAGCCAATTTTTTGAGGTAAGTTGGCATCTCCATTAATCAGATTGACTTAGTAAATCTCCTTATTTGAGCTTTTTTAGCATAAAATTTCCCCTTTGCTCCCGATGTTACAATAGAAATCATTCCCAAAACCTATCCAGCTTATGAATGCCATCAGCAATCTCGCCGCCCAGGAAAATTTAGACGAAATCATGGAAAAAGTCTGTAACGATCATTTACCCATGATTATTACCAGACCCTTTCAGCCTCCTGTCGTCATGATCTCCCTCGAAGATTATCAATCCCTAGAAGAAACCGCCTACCTCCTCCGCAGTCCCAATAATGCGAAAAGACTTCTGGATTCGATATCAGCCCTAGAAAATGGACAGGGTGTAGAACGGGAGCTATTAGATTGAAATTAATTTTCTCCGAACAAGCCTGGGAAGAATATCTTTACTGGCAAAAAACTGACCCAAAAATTCTCAAAAGGATTAACACCCTCATTCAGTCGATTCAACGTTCTCCCTTTGAAGGCATCGGCAAGCCAGAACCGCTCAAGCATCAGTTTTCAGGATATTGGTCACGCAGGATCACCGATGAACACCGTCTCGTCTATAGAATTGAGTCCGATGCAATTCTCCTGGCTCAATTTAGATATCATTATTAACCAGTTAGAATCTCTAAGAATCAAATTAAATCCCTAAAAATCTTCATTTAGCAAGAAAATACTGATAGTTAGAAAAATAGAAAAAATCCAACCTCCTTCCGTTCAATGACTCGCCTTATAAAAAAGAGAATCGAAATATACTATTTTGCCAAATACAAGTTATGATGAGAAATTGTGAGTTTTTACTAACGTGATGAACGCCCAAGCAATCATTAAATCAATCGAAGCAGAGTTCCTCAAGAGCGACCTGCCCACTATCCATGTCGGCGACACTATCAAAGTCGGCGTTAAAATCAAGGAAGGTGGAAAAGAACGGATTCAGCCCTACGAAGGCACTGTCATTGCCATGCGCAATGGCGGCATCGGTGAAACCATTACCGTGCGGAAAGTTTTTCAAGGTGTGGGAGTAGAGCGGGTTTTCCTGCTTCATTCTCCTCTCGTCACCGATATTAAAATTATCCGTCGGGGTAAGGTACGCCGCGCTAAACTGTACTATCTACGCGATCGCGTCGGTAAGGCAACACGGATTAAACAACGTTTTGACCGCGCCCTCTAAGCCAAAAACTTAATAGGGAATGGTACAGGCAAAATAGTGACAGAATAGGATATGATGATTAGGAGTTGGGAGCAAACCAATCGGTAATTGCTCAGACTATGCGCTCTTAGTTCAGTTGGTAGAACGCAGGTCTCCAAAACCTGATGTCGGGGGTTCAAGTCCTCCAGGGCGCGTTGACAACCAATAGCCCTAAATTAGTCAGAAAAAAGGGTGATAAACATTCTGTTGTAAATCCTTTCCTGATATCACCGAATAATTTCATTATTGACGGAGAGGCGAAATTGTGGCCAGAAAAGAAGTGACAAGACCAGAACTGTCTGAGGTAAAAAGCGAAAAAGCCAAGCCCCAAATTGGTGTCTTTATTGATGAGACCAAAGAAGAGCTGAAAAAAGTCGTTTGGCCTCCCCGCCAACAACTGATCAGCGAATCCGTTGCCGTTATTTTAATGGTGACCTTGGTATCTACCACGATTTATTTAGTGGATCACTTCTTTTCTTGGGTAGCCCGTCA
Organism: Merismopediaceae cyanobacterium; assembly: GCA_040382535.1. GTDB lineage: Bacteria > Cyanobacteriota > Cyanobacteriia > Cyanobacteriales > Microcystaceae > Snowella. The sequence goes on along the minus strand of JBEIFD010000125.1, from coordinate 3,355 downwards.
ACCCTTTCTATTCGGTTGATTATTGCTACTAAAGAAACACAAAGGGTATTGAAATGAGTTTTGCTGACGATCAATCAACAATTTTGGAAGAAGAACAACCCAAAGAAATAAAACCTAAATCAGGTCGCTGGTATGCCGTTCAGGTTGCTTCTGGTTGTGAAAAACGGGTGAAAGCCAATTTAGAACAACGGATTCATACTCTTGATGTCGCTAACCGCATTCTTCAGGTTGAAATTCCCAAAACCCCCATCGTAAAAATTCGGAAGGATGGCTCTCGCTTACACGGTGAAGAAAAAGTTTTTCCTGGCTATGTCCTAATCCGTATGGTCATGGACGACGAGGCTTGGCAGGTGGTTAAAAATACGCCCCATGTCATCAACTTCGTTGGTTCTGAACAGAAACGGCATTATGGTCGAGGACGGGGCCATGTTCAACCCCTTCCCCTAGCCTATGGCGAAGTGGAACGCATCTTCAGACAAGCCGAGGAACAAGAACCTGTGGTGAAGATTGAGATGCAGACGGGAGACAAAATTATGGTTCTCTCTGGGCCATTTAAAGACTTTGAAGGGGAAGTGATCGAAGTCAGTCCTGAAAGAAGTAAGCTCAAAGCTTTACTATCCATTTTCGGTCGGGATACCCCCGTCGAATTGGAATTTAACCAAGTAGAAAAACAAAATTAACATTTAGCAATGGCAAAGAAAGTCGTCGCTCTGATTAAGCTCGCGCTTCCTGCGGGAAAGGCTAACCCTGCACCTCCTGTGGGCCCAGCTTTGGGTCAACATGGGGTCAATATCATGGCCTTCTGTAAGGAATACAATGCAAAAACGGCTGATCAACCTGGGATGATTATTCCTGTTGAAATTTCAGTCTATGAAGACCGTAGTTTTACCTTTGTTCTCAAAACCCCTCCTGCTTCGGTTTTAATCCGTAAAGCGGCGGGTGTAGATAGAGGTTCCAACGAACCCAATAAGAAAAAGGTAGGAGCTATTTCTCGCGATCAACTCCGTGAAATTGCTCAAACTAAGTTGCCTGATCTCAATGCCAATGACATTGATGCGGCGATGAATATCGTTGAAGGGACTGCCCGTAATATGGGTATTACCGTCAAAGACTAGTATCTAAAAATTTAGGGGAGAGGTTTTTAACTTCGTTATGACCCAAGGAGATTCAATTTAAAAATGTCGAAAAAACTCTCAAAACGTTTTAAAGAAGCTCTTGCAAAGGTTGATCAGCGTAAGGCCTATGAACCGACCGAAGCGATCGCGCTTTTGAAGGAAATCGCAACGGCCAAGTTTGACGAAACCGCAGAAGTCCATGTTCGGTTAGGAATTGATCCCAAATATACGGATCAACAACTGAGAACCACCGTCTCTCTGCCCAAGGGAACGGGACAAACCGTGCGAGTCGCGGTGATCGCCAGGGGAGAAAAAGTCCAGGAAGCAAAAAATGCTGGGGCTGATCTGTCTGGTTCAGAAGAATTGATTGACGAAATTCAGGGTGGTATGATGGACTTCGATGTCTTGATTGCAACCCCTGATATGATGCCCAAAATCGCTAAATTAGGACGGGTGCTAGGGCCACGGGGCCTGATGCCTTCTCCGAAAGGGGGTACGGTTACGACCGATTTAGCAGGCGCGATCAATGAATACAAAGCAGGAAAACTAGAATTTCGGGCTGACAGAACGGGTATCGTTCATGTTAAGTTTGGAAAATCGTCCTTCTCTGCTGAAGATTTATTGACAAACCTGAAAGTATTACAAGAAACCATTGACCGCAATCGTCCCTCTGGGGCTAAGGGTCGTTTCTGGCGCAGTATCTACATTTCTTCTTCGATGGGCCCTTCCATTGAGGTGGATATTAATGGTCTGCGTGACCTCAAGCTTGCAGAAGGCTAGGGCAAACCGTAATGGTTAAGGGGGTTTATTCCTCCCGCCCGAAGAGTCTTTCTTGAAGATAAAGACGACAAAACTCAGATATTCGGCTCTGTACCGAAGAAAGCAGGGGCAATTTGCTTAATGTCCTGCCGAGGTTGAAGCTTGAAATCGGTTAAATGACTTATTCACTTCTAGAGCGTTATTGCTTCTAGGGTTACTGAGTCTCCGAATTTCAGCCCCGGCGATCGCGCTAGGGGTTTTGTTGTGTGTCAAGCCATTAAAAAATCCCACGCTTTAAGGAGGTGAACACCGAATGGGAAGAACGAGAGAAAACAAAACCGAGGTAGTGGCTGAGGTCAAGGAACTTTTCCAAGAGTCCCAATTGGCCCTAGTGATTGACTACCAAAGTTTATCCGTCGCTGAAATTAGCGATCTGCGGAGCCGTGTCCGTCCTTTGGGCGGTACTTGCAAAATTGCCAAGAACACCCTAGTTCGCATTGCCTTAGAAGGGCAAGAACATTGGCAACCGATGAACGATTTCCTGAAAGGATCTTCCGTTCTTTTGCTAGTTAAAGAAGACTTTGGCGGAGTGATTAAAGCCTATAAGGGCTTCCAAAAAGAAACCAAAAAAACCGAATTACGCGGTGGTGTCTTAGAAGGTCGGGCTTTAAGCAAAGCAGATGTCGATGCCTTGGGCGATTTACCGTCGAAGGAACAATTGATGGCGCAAATTGCGGGCGCACTCAACAGTCTGACCGCCAAGATTGCGATTGGCATCAAGGAAGTTCCGACTTCTTTGGGTCGTGGTATCAAGGCCTATTCCGAAAAAGAATAGGGCTGTTTTAGGGAATAGTTTTTAGTGAATATTTTGTAACTATCAACTATCAATTATCAACTATCAACTATCAACTATCAATTATTTAAGGAGTTTACGAAATGTCTGCTGCAACCGATCAAATTTTAGAACAGTTAAAAACCCTCAGTCTGTTAGAAGCGGCTGAATTAGTTAAGCAAATCGAAGAAGCTTTTGGCGTAAGTGCTGCTGCCCCTGTTGCTGTGGCTGCTGTTGGTGGCGGTGCTGCTGCTCCAGCTGAAGCGGTAGAAGAAAAAACCGAATTCGACGTTGTTCTCGAAGAAGTCCCTGCTGACAAGAAAATTGCCATTCTCAAGGTCGTTCGCACCATTACAGGTCTGGGTCTAAAAGAAGCTAAGGATTTAGTGGAATCTACCCCCAAAGCCGTTAAAGAAGCCACCGGAAAAGATGATGCAGAAGCTGTCAAGAAACAACTTGAAGAAGCGGGTGCTAAAGTCAGCGTGAAATAATTTCGCCTTGAACGTTTCCATGTTTAAGCAGATCTGATAATAAAGGTCTGCTTTTTTCTTAGGAGCATAATTAGGGGGTTAGACCTCTTGCCTGAAGATTTTGAATGTCATCACCCATAATGTCTATTATGATCAATTGACGGCTAGGCTAATCTCAT
>JBEIFD010000124.1:0-8538 GCA_040382535.1 Merismopediaceae cyanobacterium | reverse complement strand
TTCGGCAAAGTGTTCTACCAGTTTATATTTGGGTCGGAGTTTCATCGCTTTTATCTTCTGTTGACTTTAGCTTATTTTCCCTCACTCTTTCCCCTATAACTGGATTTCTTTTGCTCGTACTTTTTAGATGCGTTCGCCCTGGCTAAAGTTTTCTCGAATTAGGAGACTAGACCAAAAGACGACTATGATTAAGATGGGCGTTTAGACTATAATTCTGATTCATAGTAAAAAACTCAAAAATTTTATGTCCCTGTCTTTAGTAAATCGCGACCAATGGTCGCCCTTGCAGCGATATGTGGAGCTATTACACATACTCGTTGAGCGAAACTTAAAAGGACGCTATCGGGGGTCGTTTTTAGGGGTTTATTGGTCTTTACTCAGCCCTTTGCTGATGACAGGGATGTACACCGCTATTTTTGGTACAGCTTTTAAGAGTTATTTCGGCGGGTCGATTGTTAATTATGTCTTAGCAGCCTTTACGGGCTTAATTATCATCAACTTTTTTTCATCTTCGACCATACAGGCCCTAGCTAGTGTGGTCGGAGGTGGGGCTTTAATGAATAAAATTCGCCTGCCCATGAGCGTTTTTCCCCTCTCAATGATTGCTGCCAATGTTTTTCAATTTGCTGTTGGCTCCTTTCCCTTGCTGGCGATCGTGACGCTTATCCAGAGTAAAAATCCACTCTATATTCTGGCCTTATTATTTCCTTTGAGTGGTCTGATATTAGTTTGTACTGGCGTAGGGTTTTTAGTTGCGGCTCTATACGTTTTCTTTCGAGATTTACCCTATTTTTATGAGTTGATTACTTTTACGCTCTGGATGGGGTCTCCCATTTTTTATCCCGTCGAGATTGTTCCGCCCCAAGTGCGACCTTTTTTGTATCTCAATCCCTTATTTCCCATTATTGAAAGTATTCGCCAAATTTCTTTATTTGGAAATCTACCCTGGGTGTTGATGTTACATTGCTTACTCAATGGTATTATTCTTTTGGCAGTTGGCTGGTTGTTTTTTAGAGCCTGGCAAGATCAATTTATGGATTTATTGTAGATTTTAATCGATTTTTAAATGGCAGAAGTTATTCGTCTAGATCAAGTTTCTCTGTATCGAAGAACCCAAGAAGAGTTTTCCTACGACCTCAAGAAAACCCTTCTGTCTTTTTTAGAAGGAAAATATCGTAAGCCGTCAAAAAAACTCATTCTGGACAAAGTTGATCTAGTTGTTAACGCGGGAGAAAAAATCGGCATTATTGGTTCTAATGGATCGGGAAAATCGACGATGTTGAAGTTGATCTGCGGTATTTTGAAGCCGACAACAGGGAATCTGTGGGTAAAAGGTGAAATTGCACCGTTGATTGAATTGGGGGCGGGATTTGACCCCGATCTTTCAGTACGAGATAATATTGTTCTTTACGGGGTGATGTTGGGATTTTCGCGCAAGGAGATGAAGGAGCGTGTTTTTTCGATTTTGGATTTTGCTGAACTCCAGGACTATACTTTTGCCCCTGTTAAATCCTTGTCCTCTGGGATGAGTGCCCGTTTGGGGTTTGCGATCGCCACTGATGTCCAGCCTGATATTCTAATCTTGGATGAAGTTCTATCGGTCGGGGACGAAAGTTTCAAAAATAAATGTCAAAAACGAATCGACAAACTATGGGATCACCACACCACAATTCTGGTAGTATCACATGGGTTAGAGTTTATTCAACAATCTTGCGAGCGGGCTATTTGGCTGGATCGGGGTAAAATCCGTTTTGCGGGCAGTACCGAAGAAACCATCAGCCATTACCTAGAATCCGTTCATTAGATTGAAACAGTTAGAAACCAAGGTTAAATCATGAAAATTTTGATTACAGGCGGAGCAGGCTATATCGGCTCAGTTTTAACGCCTATTTTATTATCCCAGGGCTATGAAGTCACCGTCTTAGATAGTTTTATGTTTCGTCAAACTACCCTGGCAGAATGTTGCCAATACGAAACCTTTACTGTTGTTCGGGGGGATTGTCGAGATGAGTCTCTGATGCAGAAATTATTGAAGGATGCCGATGTCATTATTCCTTTAGCGGCTCTGGTGGGTGCGCCCCTCTGTAGTCGAGATCAGATAGGCACTCAAACGATTAATTTAGATGCCATCAAGCTTTTATGTCGATTAGCCAGTCCCGCCCAACGGATTTTAATGCCCGTAACGAATAGTGGCTATGGTATTGGGGAAGCGGGGAAATTTTGTACCGAAGAAAGTCCCTTGCGTCCCATTTCTCTCTATGGTGTCACGAAAGTGGAAGCAGAAAAAGCCATTCTAGAACGGGAAAACGGCATGACTTTCAGACTGGCAACGGTGTTTGGAATGTCTCCTCGGATGCGGGTAGATTTATTAGTGAATGATTTTGTCTATAGAGCCGTTCATGACCGAGCAGTGGTGATTTTTGAAGGTCATTTTAAACGTAACTATATTCACATTCGGGATGTGGTTAATGTTTTTTTACATGGTATTAAAAACTTTGAAACGATGAAGGGAAAACCCTATAATGTGGGGTTAGAAGATGCCAATTTATCTAAGCTAGAGCTATGCCATGAAATAAAGAAGCATTTGCCCAATTTTGTCTATTTGGAAGCTCCCATCGGAGAAGACCCTGATAAACGAGACTATATTGTTTCTAACCAGCGCATTTTAAGTACAGGTTTTGCCCCTGAATGGTCTTTAGGAAGAGGAATTCAGGAATTAATCAAAGGCTATACTATTTTGCGGAATAGTCTTTACTCCAATGTCTAAAATGATGATGTGAGTTGGTCTTAAGTTTGCCTTAAGTTTGCCTCTACAGTATATTGCGGTTCGATAACACAGACAAGGATCGTGGGGATTTTAAGCTATTATTTCCCTGCGATTTTTTTCAGGAAGAAATTGAATCGCCATAATCATCCGATTTTACGTCAGAATTAGGAAAAGTATTAACCTTAACAATGCCTTCCCATTTTATTCAACGAATATTCATTGCTTTTATCACACTCATCGGTACGAGTTTAGTTATTTTTATGATTCTCGCGATCGCCCCTGGTGATCCCTTGGGAGAATTAGCCAGCAATCCTGCTATCACGGAAGCCGTTAGGGAAAATATCCGCCGCAGTTTAGGACTAGATCAACCCATTCCTGTCCGTTACTTTAAATGGTTACTCTCTTTACTAAAAGGCGATTTGGGTTATTCTTTTACCAGTCGTAGTCCTGTTATCGATTTAATTTTACAGCGTTTACCCACAACGTTATGGGTGGTAGGCTCGGCTTATTTTTTAAGTGTTTTAATCGCCTTTCCTTTGGGTATTATTTCGGCAATCAAACGCTACTCTTGGATTGATCAACTTTTAACCACAATTAGTTTAATGGGATTTTCTTTACCTACATTTTTAACAGGGTTAATTGCGATTATTATTTTTAGTGTGCAGTTAAAATGGGTTCCATTTATTTACAATAGTACGTTACAGGTTAATAATATTAATGATTTTGGTAGTCAAATTCAACAGTCAATTTTACCCATTTTTGTATTAGCCTTATACCAGTGTGCCGTTTTAATGCGGTTTGTACGATCATCAGTTTTAGAACAACTATCCCAGGATTATATTCGTACAGCCTATGCCAAAGGATTAAGTCATTTTGCGGTTTTAAAAAATCATTTATTACGCAATGCCATGATTCCCGTTGTCACCCTAATTGCTCTGGATATCCCCACAATTTTTACGGGTGCATTAGTGACAGAACAGGTATTTCGAGTGCCAGGAATTGGAGCATTAATGATTGAATCCATTTACCGTAAAGATACACCTGTGGTAATGGCGGTTACGTTTATTTATGCAGTTTTAATTGTAATTTTTAATACCCTAGCCGATCTTACCTATCGTTTTCTAGATCCCAGAGTCAAATATAATTAATTAAGTTCTAAATGGAGAATTAAAACAGTGAAAGCCATTGTCATGACAAACGCGGGTTCACCAGAAGTTCTAGAATTTCGGGATATACCGACTCCTCAAATTAAAACCCCAACGGAGTTATTAATCCAATTAAAAGCCGCAGGCGTTAATCCCATTGATACTAAATTGCGTCAACGAGGAACTTTCTATCCTGATGATTTACCCGCTATTTTAGGTTGTGATGGAGCAGGAATTGTCGAAGCAGTAGGAACGGCTGTTGAAAAGTTTAAAGTGGGCGATCGCGTTTATTTTTGTGCGGGTGGATTAGGAAAAGCCGAAACAGGAAATTATGCTGAATATGCCGTTGTAGAAGAACATTGTGTTGCCCATAAGCCCAATTCTCTCTCTTTTACTGAAGCTGCCGCCGTTCCTTTAGCTCTGATTACGGCGTGGGAATCTCTTTACGACCGAGGACGATTGGAAACAGGGCAAAGCGTGTTAATTCATGCAGGTGCGGGCGGGGTCGGACATTTGGCGATTCAGTTAGGGAAATTGCGGGGAGCAGAGGTTCTAACAACGGTAGGTTCTTCTGATAAAGAGCGTTTAGTCCGTCAATTAGGCGCGGATTTGTCCATTTTATACAAACAAACGGATTTTGTTGAGGCAGTTCACACCCATACCAAGGGAAAAGGAGTTGATCTCGCCTTTGATACGGTGGGAGGTAAAACTTTTTTTGATACCTGTCCTGCTGTTAAAATTTACGGAGATTTAGTCACAATTTTGGAACCGAGTTTCCAAGACGGAGACTTTAAAATCGCTCGCAATCGCAATTTACGCATTAGTTTAGAAATTATGTTAACGCCCCTTTTAATGAATTTAACCGAAGCCCAAAAACATCAAGCCCATATTCTCCAACAGGCGGCTCAATGGTTTGAAGAAGGAAAACTGAAGATTCATGTCGGCCAAACCTTTCCCCTAAAAAACGCGATCGCGGCCCATCAGTCATTAGAAATAGGCTCAACGACAGGCAAAATAGTTTTAATAATCGATGAATAAAGCCAGCATTATCATGACCCAAAAAGCATCAATTTTTACTAAAATATTGGCAATTTTTTTAGTCGCCCTCCTTTTTTTAGCTGCTTGTAGCAATTCTATAGAATATCAAGCCCAAAAAGAGCGTAGTAGCTTTCAAAATCAAAACATTGACCAAAATTCTGCTTCTAACCAACTCAGTGGCAGTATTTTACTGTGGCATGATGAAACAATTAATCAAGCTCAAGCTCAACAAACCGTAAGGAATTATCAACAAATTAATCCTGATGTGAATATTGTTGTTGAAATCGTTCCCAAGGAGGAATTATTAAAACGTTTTTTACAACAATTTAGATCAGGTCTATCTCCAAATATTTTGCTAGTAGATTATAATTTGATGTTTGAATTTATTCGGATTAACTCTCTCATGGCGATCGATCCTAAAATCATTGATTTGGGCGATATTTTACCAGCAGCGTTAGCCCAGGTAACCTATCAAGGCAAAGTTTATGGAATCCCTGGGGCGATATTTACCCAAGTTCTTTGTTACGACAAAAATACAATCAATAAAGATAAATTACCCAAAAATTTAGATGATATTTTGAATCAAGCTAAGGCAGGTTACACGTTTGGAATGTCCTCTAATTTTCAAGACACTTTTTGGGGAATTCAGATTTTCGGTGGAAAAATTTTTGACGATCAGGGTCGTTTCGCCCTAAAGCCAGGTAGCTGGGCCAGTTGGATGACTTGGTTACAATCCGCTAAAAACCTGCCGAATGTTATTTTGAGTACAAGTATTGCCGCTTTAGAAAAATCTTTTATGCAGGGAAATTTAGACTATTTTGTTTGCGATGCTGCCTCTATTTTTAATCTCAAAAAAACATTAGTCAAAGATAACTTAGGGGTGACAATTTTACCTGGTGGGACTGAATATCCAGCAGGGCCACTACTTTACAGTAAAGTTTTCGTCATTCCTAATAATTTTAGTCCTCGACAAACGGCAATTACCCTAGATTTTGCTCGTTTTATTACGAATAAACAGCAACAACAAAGAGGGGCAATAGATGTTGGTTCTTTTATCCCTCCCAATAAAACCATACGATTAGATCGGCGTTTATTTCCGATTCAAGCAACGCTAGAAGAACAAGCTCGCAATGCGGTGGCAATTCCTCTTAGGGATATTCCTAAAGCAGAAATTATTTTTCCCATTGGAGAAACTCTTTATCAGCAGGTTTTAGAAGGGACAATTTCTCCCAAGGAAGGGGGTGAACAATTATTAAAACTAAGTCGTCAAGCCTTACAGGAAAAATTATAGAATCATCTAAAAAATTATGCTAAATGGCTGGTAGTTTAACACTTAATATAGGCAAATTTCTTAAGTTATTTGCTCCAAAAATCAGGATTTACGACAATGCAATTAGAAACAGTCACAGTTTATTTATCGTTATAATATTATGCCAAATAATCACCGAGATTTTGATTATCTCTTGTCAAGAAGTAGTAAGCTGTTTATTTTTTTAGAACGGCCCCAAGTTCAGGTTCAACTATTCGCGATCGCAGGAGTTCTGCTTCTTTCTATAATACTTTATCGTTTTCTTTGGTATCGGCTCAAGCAAAAATTTCCCTACTTACTAATACTGTGGGGAATGGATACTCCCATTCGAGATCAACGATATGGTTTTGTTTTAATTAGTTATTTGACCTTACCTATTTATAATATTTCAGGAATATATTTACTTTTAAAAATTTGGCAATCCCATAATTTTATCGATGGGTTACTAAATTTTGGTCTAGAAATTGCTATTTTGCATTTTGGATACCGTGTTTTTTTTGCCAGCTTATTCCTCTTATTTCCTCCTGTAATCGTTCGGAGATATCAATTTTCTTTTGGACTGCCAATTTTTGGCCTTTTTGTATGGGCTAAAACGATTAATTTAGCTGACAATTTACAGAGTTTATTATCGGTTAGCGTATTAAATTTATTTGGGAGTTCTGTGACGCTAGGGGCTATTATTTTGAGTTCTATTGGGCTGTATCTTTGGTGTGTTGCCGTGGGAATTTTTCAATATTTTCTATTGAAATTAATGACCATAGACAACCGTTTAGAGACAGGATCAGCGCAGGCAACTTTACTTTTAATCCGCTATTTTTTAATAGCTTTAGGAATTGTCCTGATTTTCGGTTATGTTGGCTTTAATCCAACAGCTTTTGCGGCTATTACCGGAGGACTATCCGTTGGTTTAGGATTTGGTCTAAAGGAAGTTTTTAGTAATTTTGTGAGCGGCATTTGTTTATTGTTTGAAGGGGTTTTACGACCAGGAGATTTAATTAGCATTGATGGCAATACGGCGGAAATCAAAAAACTGGGTATTCGAGCAACAACAGTACGCATCTCTAAGGATAATTCTGAAAAAATTATTCCTAATCAAAAATTTTTTACCGATATTCTAACAACTTTTACGGGCAGCGATCGCATTATCCGAAATTCCCTGATCATTGGGGCAGGCTATGATGCCAATCCCCAAAAAGTTATTGAGCTTTTGTTAGCTCTGGCTGACGAACATATTCATATTCTCAAAGATCCCAATCCGTCAGCTTTTTTAATTGAATTTGCAGACTCTAGTATTAACTATGAATTAACCTTTTATTTGGATGATCCCACTATTGGCAAAACCGTTAAAAGTGATCTGAGCCGTCAATTGTGGCAACGATTTGCTGAAAATGACATCGAAATTCCTTTTCCTCAAAGAGATATTCATATCCGCAGTGATGTCAATGGTGTGTTTTCTTCTGCTAATGACAAAGATTAAACAAAATTAAAGCCTTAAGAGTTACAATCATGAATAATGCTACTTTCGGTAGTACAAAGCTCTAACTATCAAAAATATAAAGAGTCTTTATAAACCTTACTGAGTTTTTGAGTCGTCTTACACAATGATGAATTTCTTACAAAAATCTTCCTGTCTTGGTACAGCCGTTATTCTGGGAATGTTGCAATTAGTTTGTTTTCCCGCCGTTCTCAGAGCGCAAACGGTTCCCTCTGTACCTTCTATCCCAACTGTCCCCAGCATTCCTTCCGTACCCCAAATCCCCAAAGTCCCCTCTCCTCAAAATCAAATTCCTAAAACTCCTGCTCTTCCCTTGCCTGGAGATCAAATTCCTAATGCTCAAGATAGTTTGAAAAATCCCCAACTAGATGACATTACGAATACTCCAACTCAGTTAACGACTTGGGTTTGTAATAATGGCGATCGCCAAATTGCCGTTGAAACCAAAGAAATTAGTTTCTGGAATCAGCTAACCGAAGCCAATAAAGATTGGAAATGCGCTCAAAATATTCCCACTATTCCCGATAAAAAGCGCAGTTTTTCCTGTGAACCCAATGACACAATGGGACTAATCAGTGTTTATTGGCTAAAGGGAAAAAACGGAAAAACAACCATGTCGGGCTGGATGGATAGCTTGGCGAATAAACATAATATGGTTTGTACTCGAACCGAAACAAATGTTTATTGGGAATAGTCCACTTAAAAATTTTCTCAAAAATATGACTTTACAAAAGTATTTTAATCGTTTTGCTATTGGTATTATATGTAGTTCCCTATTCGGATT
>JBEIFD010000123.1:0-8596 GCA_040382535.1 Merismopediaceae cyanobacterium | reverse complement strand
TCCTTACAGGGCAAGAGGTTTTGACGAAACATATTAACACTTTTGCAAGACAGGTTCGGTAGAACCTAAAAAAGTTCCCTTTTTTAAGGGGGATTTAGACAGCTAAGTTGTGATAAATCTAAATTGCATTATCACAAAATCCTTAGTGCTTGGTAACAAGGGGCTTAAGCCCCTTGCCTGTATGCTTTTTAATTAAACCAAAGTTAGAGTTGGTAAAGCACTCTCAATAATGCTCCGAAAATCACTTTTTTGTTTAACCCCTTTAAGTTCACTCAATAATTCTTTATCTTTAAAGATTTGCACCGTCGGCGTTCCTGTAACTCCTCCCATTTGGGCAATTTCTGGATCGGCTTCGATGTCAATTTCGATAAAATGAATTTTTCCGTCGTATTCATCAACTACCTTATCCAAGATCGGCTTTAGAGTACGGCAAGGCCCACAGGTCGGTGACACATATTTAACCAGTAAAGGGCGATCGCTTTCATGGAAAAGTTTCCGTAGAGCATATCCTCCCACATGGCGAGTTTGCTGGAGATCAAAAGTGGTTTCCGTATCGGCAACCGTTTTTGTTTCCTGATGAGGAGGAGCTTTTTGCGATTCAGCCTGTTGATGATGTTCCACAATTAAATCATTGGCCGATAAAAAACGTTCTGCCAATAGAGCCGCCATACAACCCGTTCCCGCCGCACTAATGGCCTGACGGTACTCATGATCCTGCACATCTCCTGCGGCAAAAACCCCTTCCACACTGGTCGCCACCGAACCAGGTTTAACCACAATATAACCGACACTATCTAATTCCAACTGTCCTTGAAAAAGGTTTGTATTGGGAGTATGACCGATCGCATAAAATAATCCTTTAACCGCTAAATCAGTGATTGCTCCTGTTTCAGTATTGCGAATTTTTAGCCCTTCTAAATAACCATTACTGCCAAAAACATCCACAGGTTCCGTATGCCAATGTACCGTAATTTTAGGATTACTTAAAACGCGGTCTTGCATGGCTTTGCTGGCCCGCATTTCTCCCTTTCTGACGAGTAAATTAACATGGGAACCATATTTAGTGAGATAAACCGCTTCTTCAGCCGCCGAGTCTCCTCCTCCAATTACCGCTAAAGCTTCTTGTTTAAAAATCGGGCTGGCTCCATCACAAATGGCACAGGCCGAAATCCCACTACTCCAAAATTCTTTTTCACTGGGCAGTCCCAACCGCTTGGCAACGGCTCCCGTCGCGATCACAATACTATTAGCCTGCACTGTTCTTTCGCTAGACTTAATGGTAAAAGGACGCTGACTGAGATCCACCGAAACCACATCTTCCGTATAACATTCCGTTCCCCACCGTTCCGCTTGGGCCTTCATTCGCTCCATCAATTCTGGCCCCGTGATCCCTTCAGGAAACCCTGGAAAATTCTCGACTTCGGTGGTGGTCATCAATTGTCCACCAGGACTGCCTCCCGCTTGGAAACCTTCAAACATTAAAGGTTTGAGATTCGCTCTAGCGGCATAGATCGCGGCGGTGTAACCAGCAGGGCCAGAACCAATAATTACGACATTTTCGACAGTTGGGGTTGACATGATTTTAGATAAACTCATAACGACTACGCATTTTAGTATAACAGAATGTCTGTATTGGGGCTAGGGTGAGACTAATTTTTTTATTTTATCTCATACAAATAATAGGTTTCATTGCCGATAAAACTACGGGTAAATTCTTTGATCGGTTCAATGGTTAAACCTGATGGGGAAGCATCAAGCTTGCGATTGAGAATTAACAATAATGGTTTTGGATTTTGCTGAATTAATTTCTGAAGCTGATCTAATATTTCTTGATCATTGACAATTTTACGTTGTTGATTAAAGAGAACAAAGCTTCCTTCTTTTTGACTCTCTGGATAATAGATTTTTCTCTCTAAGTAACCGCTAATGGGAGAAATTGCAAAATCTTCACTGCCGATAATAAACCTATGTTGCCAACCCTTTGCTTGAATATATTGGGCCGCTTCCCGACTCGCCGAATAGGGTAAAAATATATCCCGACTAAAGGAAACGATTCCTGCGGCTAATTGAGCATAGAGAATAATCATTAAGAAAGTAATTTTATATTTTTTTGTCCAATTTAACCAACGAGTAATCATTGGGATAAAATTTTCTGGAATTTTAAAAATAAATTGGGTTAATAAATTGGAAGGAGTGTAATATTGACTTAGCCAAAAAGCCGTGATTAAGATTAAATATAAATGACCATAATGACGAGCCGATCCCAAAAATTTAAGATAGGTAAAAAGAATAATTCCCCCTGTTCCCATTAAATAAAAACCTAAAATAATGGGATATTCCAGAAAAATTGTAATCACAAAAGCCAGTATTCCGACAGAAATTATTGCAAATAAAAATACATCTGGCAGCTTAGAGTCTCCTGGAACTAATACTAAAATATAACTATTCCAAATACGGGTTAGAGCTTGATTAAATCGGTGAAAATCCCATTGTAGAAACCATTGATCGGCTCCTCCCTGTAGGGTACTATCTCCAGGGGGCATCAGTAAAATAACGGATAGACTTATTCCCAAAAGAACAATCAAAAGACTGAATAAGGCATTCTGTAAACTTGCATTTATTTTTATCTCTAAATCAATATATTTACTAGCAATATATTCGATAACTAGGGTAATCGTTAAAGCTACGGTAATTAATAAACAATAGGCATTGCTATTTGCGAGTAAAGCTAAAACTATTGCTAACCCTAAATAACTTTTTTCTCTTGATTTAAAATAAGTGCAAAAGGCAAACAAAAAAAGAACCCCGATCGCGTAATTGCGGCTAATTAATAGATATTCGTAAATCGGTAAATAACCGAGGGTAAATAAAAGTTTTTGTAAGCGACTAAAGGGAGAAAAATAAATAAATAAACCCATTCCCATCGTTGCCAATAGGAGATGGAATAATTGCATGGCGATCGCATTTGGGGTGATCTGATTTAATAAATAAAGACAGGCGTACCAAAGAATAGGATGGCCTTCATAGCGAATATTATTCCAAAAATCTGTTAAAGACGCGCTATCTCTGGCGATTAACCAACCATTTAACTCATCTCGCCACATGGCATGATTGAGAATACCCAATAAACCTAAAATGAAGAAAACTAATAATAAAAAACTTTTAAAGTGTTGAATATTTGCTAAACTAAATCGTTTTGGTTTGAGGGATTGTTGATTTAAATAAGACATTTTGCATTATCTCTGCTTGTAAATAATTCGTTGATAGATTATGCGGTGAAACGGTACGATAAGACTTTCCTGATCGCATGAGACGTAATCAACGAAAAATGTACAGCAAGACAAATATTGTTTGAGTTGGGGGGGGAGAAATCTCTGCTTTGTTAGTAAAAAATTCATCAAAATAGCTAAATTCTCCCTCATTAATTTAACCCCTAGAATAATCATCCTGAAAGCGAATAATATCGTCTTCTCCCAAATATTCTCCGTTTTGAACCTCAATAATCACTAATTGAATGACCCCAGGATTTTCTAAACGATGTGCGCTACACTGGGGAACATAGGTGGATTGATTCGCTTCTAAAACCTCTATTTTGTCGCCACAGGTCACTTTCGCCGTCCCCGAAAGCACAATCCAGTGTTCACTCCGATGATGGTGCATTTGTAAGCTGAGGCGATGGCCAGGGTTGACCTCAATGCGTTTAATTTTGTAACCAGGCCCTTCTTCTAGGGTGGTAAAGGAACCCCAAGGACGATGTTCCGTTTCTGTGGGGCCAATAATCGGAAAAGGAAGGGTTGTAGAAGTAGGAATTGCTTGGGCTATGGTCATTGTTTATGTCTCCTTGGGTCACTAGATTTAGTAAAAAATTTAGTAAAAGTAAGCTTAAGCTCATTCATGAGTAAATTAGGTTCATTTTGGGGCTTACTCATGCTTTATCTAAAATTTGATCGTTTTTTAAGCGTTATTCTTTCAAACCCTAATCAGGGAAGCTAGAATAAACTTTTTCGACTAAGTATAACGGTAAAATCTGCGATCGGCTACAGTCCTAGCAGATTTTTACGGCGAAACAAACACTCCCAATCCGTTGTGAACCCGCGCGGCAGTTACAGCAGAGCGATCAATTAATTGTCCCCCCAAGGAAAGAGCCGTAGAACTTCCACCATCTAGGTTTAAAGCCTCTTTCGCGCCTAATTGCTTCAATAAATCCGCCATTTCCGTCAGGGTTGGCCCTTTCCCGCCCACTCGATTATGAACGGCAATCATCAGAAACTTTCCGTTTTGATTAACCGCGATCGCACTTCGAGACGCATTTTGTTGTTGAAAGCCCTTATTAAACTTCTCAGAAGCAGAATCTAAAACAATTCGACCATTTTCAATCATCAAAGGGCCAGCCCCTAAAATATTAGCGTATTGGTTAAAATCGGCTGGAATAGTATTACTGGCTAGGCTAACTTGAGTTCCCACTGATAAACTATTGGCAGAAATAGCATTACCGCGAGAAGCTAAGAGATAGCCATCCGTCGGAATATTAAAGGGAATTTGACCTGATTTTCCACCCGATTGCTGGGAAATGACCTGATTATTTTGCACGATCGCGATCGCTTCGTTATCGGTTGCGGGTGTATAACTTTTTCCCCAGGCAGATGTATAACGAGCCAAACCTTTTTGGACATAGCCGCTATTTAAATGGGAAATAGGCAATTTTTGTCCCGTTGAAGTGGTCAAAATTTCTTGCAAACTCAGTCGCCCCACTTTGATTTTTCCCTGATTGTCCCAGGCGAGCGCGCCTCGATTAAGAATTGGCCCCGACAACCAACGCCCTTCTTGTCGAATTGCGCCCAGGGGTTGTTTGGTATTGCGGTTAAAAAATCCCCCATTAATGACGGCCGAAGCTTGCCAAAGATTAGCTATATTGACCACTGAACCAGTCCCTTCCAAGCCGTTTAAATTGGTCGCGATCGGTTTAAGGGAAATTTTTGGTGATTTAGCATCAATTTCTAACCAGGTCACAGGAAAGGTATCTTTTCCTAAACGAATAAATTGTTGTTGCCAAGTGATCCCCTCTGCCCAAACAATTTTTTTCTCAGTTGGTGCATCGGCCCGCACATCAATCACTAAACGAGCGGGATTATTTAAACTAGAAACCTGTAATTTATTCGCCGTAGGCAAACTGAATATTATTTTACTATTAGATCCATTATTTTCCACTCGAAAAGACGCATTGCCCGTTCCCCCACCGAGATCATCTTCATCCTTGTTTTTAGCAATGTTTTTGGCGGTTGACCCTGTAGAAAATTGATTCACTAAAGAGGCTTGAGCCGTTCCGTTGAGTATCACCACGCCTTCCGTCGGAGCTTGACTGATTTGCCAAAAAGTCGGACGAGTGAGTTCTAGCACCACTCTTTTACCCCAAGCTTGTTTTCCTTCTCGAATACTGGTGATTTCAGCGATCGGTGAATTAATTAACAAAGTGTCACCACTCGCTTGCAATTGGCCTCCTGAATTTTGCAAAAAATCTGTCAAATCTAAATAACGATAGGGCGGGATTAATTTAGCTTTCACTGAGATCGATTCTCCCGAAAACCAGGCAATTGGTTGATTTGTCGGCTGATTCGTACTCAAAAGTTCTAATCCGAAAATCTGCATCGCGCCCGTATCACTAATACCTGTACGAACAACATTATTTTCTGTCCACTGAATCCAAGCGACAGGAAATTTACGATTATCTAAAGCAATGGTATTCCCTTGTTGCAACAGTCCCTGGAGGGTTTGGGATAATTGGGGCGATCGCGGCGGAAACGATTGGGCTTTGACCGCAAAAGAATTGAAGAATAAGCCATAAATCAGGACTAAAAAGAGACTAAGAATAAAAGAAATACCAAAGGGAGTCAAAAAAATATTTTTTAACCATTTTTTGATGGATAATCGCAGATTTTTATTTTTCAGTTTCCAGAACATAGCTTATAAAAGGATTTAATTTCTATTGTGGGCCGTTCTTTGCCCAATTTTTTTAAGAATTTGTAGCGTTAAGGCGAGTCCATTATCTTGATCTAGAATAAACTCTTTGGATTTCGCGTATCGGGGAATGTCCTGATGGATTAATTTGACAAAAATAAAACTATTGCCATTGGTCACTAAACCGAACAAAGGTTGATAGGGATGGGGAGAGGAAAGCATATAACCTAAAACCTGGGGAATACCTACTTTTAGGGAAAATTCTGCTCTTTTTGATTCGATTACTAATAACCAGATTTGCTCAATTAATACTAATACATCCATTCGTCCCCGTAGTTCAATCCCATTTTCTTCGGTGACGATTTCTACGGTTTTTTCGGTATCGACATAAAAAGGCGGTAGGAAAAATCCTGCTAAATCTAGTAAAGGAGCTAGAACGGCCAATTTTACCGTATTTTCCAACAGCGATCGCCGTTCTAAATTGGCATAGGCCGCCTGAACTCGTTCTAATCGTTGCTGTTCTGCGATCGTCAAACTCGGCAAATCAGTCTGCCATTCCCAAAAAAAAGTCGGATCTTCGACTAACTGTAGATTAAATCGTCGTTCGAGATCGTAGAGGGTTATTCTTTCGATCGCAATTGTTTCAACCATCTCTCCATCTCTCCTAACGTTTTGATCTCTCCATTGTACGCAATGTTACTGGTGAGAAGCTCAAGGGGTAGGCGATCGGTCATAAAGTCCCTGATGGAATAAAAAAATCAATCTTTTGCAATGAATCTTTATCTTTTATTAATAAAATTCACAAAAACTATTCCTTTTGTAAAGTTTTATTGCTAAAATTTAATCTATCGTTAACAAGAGGAAAAGTAACAATGGCTGGACTATTTGGAATTTTTGGGGGTAAAACAAAATTCGTCGATGAACCCGATCCCGTCACTCCCAAAGCAGAAAACAAAGAAGCATTTTTCCTAGAACCCGATCTTGCCAAAAGCTTAGGAGACGCGGAATTTATGCGAACCCCTATCACAACCAGACGGACTTTCCCAAAAACACTCGCCAGTAAGGGGGCTGCAATTGTTCAGGAAGTTTCTTCTCTGTCTAAAAAACAGACAAAAGAGGGTGAAATTTCTTCAACTCCTAGCCCAATTACGTCATCTGTGCCAGAATCCCCAACGGAACCTGTCAAAAACGAGCGTCGTAGTGGTGACGATAGCCTCGATATGTTTCGTAAAATGGCAAAAGATTTAAAAAAATAATTGTATTGCAGGATGTTGTTGAATGAGCAACAGGCAAGGGGTTTAAACCCCTTGTTTATCAATATTTGAGATATCTTATCCATCTGAGTACCTCTATATTAATAAAGAGTTAAATTTCCCAAGCGAGTTGGGACGTTGATAAAATTTCTCCATTATGAGTTCTGATGGAAATCAGTTTTTGACATTATGGCAAGCGTTTTTAGATATTCTGGGTTATGTTTATTGTAATGAAAATAAAAACTCTGTCTATAAATTATTTTTAGGCTCATCAGATTAGTTCAAAATCTATTTTTTTGATACACTGATTAGGTGATTTTGTATTGTGAGTCAGTTTACTGTATGGCTGAAAAAAAGAAGCTTCAAGTTTTTGTTTCTTCTACTTATATTGATCTAAAAGAAGAGAGGCAAGCCGCAGTACAGGCAATTTTAACGGCGGGTCATATTCCTGCGGGGATGGAATTATTTTCTGCGGGTGATCAATCTCAAATGGATGTGATCAGACGATGGATTGATGAATCAGATGTTTTTCTTTTGATTTTGGGTGGACGTTATGGCAGTATTGAATCTGAAAGTCAAAAAAGTTATACCCATCTTGAATATGAATATGCGTTAGAAAGAGGTAAAGCGTTATTTGCTGTTGTTATTACTGAAAATCATCTAGAAGAAAAGATTAAACAACATGGCAAAGAGGTTATAGAAACCAAAAATTCAGATAAATTAGAAGACTTTCGTTCTTTTGTTTGTTCAAAAATGGTGAGACCTTGGAGCGATTCAAAAGATATTAAATTAGCCATTTTGGAAACCTTATCGGAATTTAGTCGCCGTGAAGAATTAATTGGTTGGATTCCTGGTAATCAAGCAGTCAATACGGGAGAATTAGCAGAAGAATTAGCACGATTAGCCAAAGAAAATTCTGAACTAAGGGCTAAATTATCTAGTTTAGATGTCAGTGAATTAACCTATAATGGATTAACGTATGAAGAACTTTATCAGTTATTAAATAGTGAAAAAACATTAAGTCTAAAAGATCTTGATGAATATATTGATGAATATTATGATCATCCTTCAGTGATTCAGAAGGTAACAGTAAAACGTCAAATAAGGCACGAAATAGAAATAATTGAACAAACTGCTCTTAGCTTTGGAGATTCCGAAGCTAGTTTAATTCATGCTTTTTGGGCATTAAGAGGTGAACCTACATTTTTATATGAGACACGTCGATATATCATTCAACCAATTAATAAGTTTGGGTTATTTACAATAGAAAATACAAATAACGGCACATTCGTTAAGCTTAATGATTATGGGCAAAGATTTCTTCTTCGTTTAACTCATGAAATCAATCAAAAAATTAATTAATATTCTTGAGAATAATAGAATAAACC
>JBEIFD010000122.1:0-8653 GCA_040382535.1 Merismopediaceae cyanobacterium | reverse complement strand
CACCCGTTTCAAAATCTGGCAAGATCATTTCGCTCATTCCCATTTCCCATTCCTGCAAATGAGCCATCAATAAATCGGCCTGTTGTCGGTAATCATCGGCTTGATCAGACTGTTGTAATCTTGTTTGGAAAGTCTGAGCTTTTTGATTTAATTTTGTTAAAAGTGAGCGAATTTTTTGTAATAATTGATGGCGTAATTGCCCAAAATTTTCCTGAGATTGGCGATCGCGGTAATACTCATTAATTAGGGTTTGAATATTAATCAGAGGTTTATGAATATTAGTATTTAAAACCGTATAACCCGTTTCTGTCCAAGTGGGATTAAATTCGCCTTTTTTTAATATTTTTAACCAATCTTGCCAAGCTGAAAATAAATTCTGCCAATCGGTTTCACTTAAACTCGTTGTCTGCTGTTCAGGTTGTAAATTCGCCCTTTCTAATAGTGATCGCACGGTAACTGGACTCAAGCCCCGATAAAGTTTGATCCATTGTTTTTGAATCGGGCCAGGAATTAAACTAATGCGTTCTTGCCAGCGATCGCGAGATTCAGATAAACTCGGCGCAATTCCTGTCAAACTTGGCGGTAATTGATAGGGTTGACCCGTTTCCACTGTTCGCACACGGGATTGATTCGCCGTAACTTGATGGGCAACGGTAATAATTTGCTGATTTGCGTCGGTCAAAATAACATTGCTATATTTCCCCATGATTTCCACATAAAGATGCCAAATCGGGTCTTCATCGGGACGTTGGGCAATTTGTAGATCAACCACTCTTTCCCAGGGCGCGACCATTGCGATCGCCGTTAGGGCATAGCCTTTTAACTGATGGCGCAATTGATCGCTAAAGGTAAACGTATCGGGTGTGCGGGGTGGTGAGTCGCCAATACACAATCTAGCGGACTGGGGATGCCAAGAAATAGTCAACCAACTTCTTTTTTGGAGAGTTCGTAGCGCAATAGAAATGGTATAGCGATCGCGTTGATAAACCTGTTCAATCCGAGCAGGCAACCATTGCGATCGCAGATCTTGGCAAATGGCGGTGAGGGTCGTAAAGTCAACGGTTTGCATATTCCCTATTTTATCCAAACCTCAAGCATAACAGTTTCACTACATCGTTCTGCTCACGATAATGCCCCTTAACGGTTTGAAGCGATCGCTCTTTTAATGTATAAATCGGCGATCGCATCACCATTTCTCCTATTTAGGGTAATCAAAAACAAAATAGGCAAAAGGGAAAAATTGGGAAATATTAAATAAATGCCCAATAATGTTTTTTTGCCTAAATTTGACCGAATAAAATTCGTGATTAGTGTCCGCTAAGTCCTCCTCCAAATTCCTCACTATAGGCTTCTTCCCCGTGATCACTAATATCCATACCGTTGAATTCCGCTTCGGGTTTTAAACGGAGGCCAACAACTGCATCAACGACTTTTAATAGAACAAATGTACCAACCCCAGCAAAAACATAGGTTAAAACAACTGCCGCAATTTGAATTAAGAGTTGTTGAGGATTTCCATAAAGCAAGCCATCTTTTCCTGCACTGTTGACGGTGGTTGTGGCAAAAATTCCCGTTAATATCGCTCCGACAGTTCCGCCGACTCCGTGAACAGGATAGGTATCTAAACTGTCATCAACACCAAATTTGACCTTAAGACTAATCGCAAAGAAACAAACCGTTGCGGTAATTGCACTAATTAAAATGGCTGAAATAGGGGTCACAAAACCTGCGGCGGGCGTAATGCCCACTAAACCAGCAACGGCTCCTGTGGCCGCACCAACTGCGGTGGGTTTTCCTCGTAATACCTGTTCTAAAATTAGCCAGGTAACCATTCCAGCCGCTGCACCCGTATTCGTGGTCACAAAGGCAATGGTAGCTAGTCCTCCAGAAGCTAAGGCACTTCCTGCATTAAATCCAAACCAGCCAAACCAGAGTAAACCCGCACCTAATAGAATAAAAGGCACGTTGTGGGGAGGAGATAGGCGATCGGGATAGTTTTTACGACGACCAATGACGATCGCGGCAACGAGTGCAGAAACCCCAGAGGCAATGTGAACGACGGTTCCACCCGCAAAATCTAGGGCATTAATTCCCCCTGCTAGTCCTAAAAAGCCGCCTTTACCCCAAACCATGTGGGCCATAGGAGAATAAATAAAGGTTGACCAGAGGATGACAAAAAGAACATAGGCTTTAAAGCTAACCCGCTCCACGATCGCACCAGAAATTAAAGCAGGGGTAATAATGGCAAACATTCCTTGGAACATCATGAAGGCTTCATGGGGAACGGTCGGAGCATAGGATAAAATTTCTTCAGGTAGGCTACCCTTGAGATAATCGGTGGTTTCTACCCCCACCCCATTTAAAAACATCCATTGCAATCCCCCAAAAAACGGATTCCCTGGATCAAAGGCTAAACTATAGCCCCACAGCACCCAAGTCACTCCGACGATACCCATCATGACAAAGCTCATCATCAGGGTATTGAGCATATTCCTCTTAGAGACAAAGCCGCCATAGAAAAATGCGAGGGCAGGGGTCATCAATAGGACTAAAGCCGTAGAAATTAGCATCCAGCTAGTGTCTCCCGCTACTTGCGCATTTGCGAGGGCAGTCTCCAGGGTTGTTAATTTTTCTTCAATAGTTGGTTCTGCGGCAACGGCTAGGGCGATCGGCGAGAATATTAATAATCCAAGGGTTGCCGCCCCGATTAAGATGATTTTTTTGAATACTACCATCGTATTTTTAAAGCTCCGTATCATAAAAAAGCAGTCACACTTGATTGCATCAACTCTAGACATTATTTTTTGTCTCTTTAGTCACAAAATACACATTCAGTTAGTTTTTCTATGGTCAATTACTAGGATTTGAAGATTTAATGAAAATAATGCAGCAACCCTATTTCCCTGAAAATCATCAATGTTTTACCGTTAATTGTCTTAAGTTGGGACGATTCTACCAAAATACTATGCGATCGCAAATTCTAAGAATCGAACCAAAAAATAAGTCAAGCTAATGATGTTTTCTCCATTGAGTTAAGATATTGAGCAACTAATGAAATAATATTCAACTTCTATTAAAACTTTTATCAAAACAGATCTCTAATAGCACGAAGCTAAGAAAAATGGTGCATGGTGCAAACCCTAATTATTGATAACTACGATTCCTACACCTTTAATCTCTACCAACTGATTGCCGAAGTTAACGGGAGCTTGCCCCTAGTCATCCAGAATAATCAGATGGACTGGGAAAGCGTCAAGCAATTGGCATTTGACAATATCGTGATCTCTCCAGGCCCTGGCCGTCCAGAAAATGTCACAGATTTTGGAATTTGTGGTTTAGTGATTAAAAATCCTCCTGTTCCTGTTCTAGGAGTCTGTTTAGGACATCAAGGACTCGGCCACTTCTATGACGGAAAAATTATCCATGCTCCCGAAGTGCGTCATGGCAGATTGAGTCGGATTTATCACGATCGCCAGGATTTATTTAAGGGAATTCCCAGTCCTTTTTCGGTGGTGCGCTATCACTCCTTATTGGTAGCCGACGATCTGCCCGATTGTTTAGAAAAAACCGCTTGGACAGAAGACGGATTGATCATGGGATTACGACACCGCCAGTTACCGCTCTGGGGCGTTCAGTTTCATCCTGAATCTATCTGTACCGACTATGGGCGAATTATCTTAGAAAATTTTAGAGACCTCACTAGTCAATTTGCCCTTAATTCCGCTAAAAAATCTAGGCAACAGCAAGAAAAAAGCATTAAACCTATTTCTCTCCCTACATTTCACAACAAAAAGCAAAATCTTACCCTGGTTAGCCAAAAATTAGATCAATATCCCGATTCAGAGCAATTATTTTATAATTTGTTTACTGATTCTCAAAATACTTTTTGGTTAGATAGCAGTCGAGTAGAGGCAGGGCTTTCTCGTTTTTCTTTTATGGGAGATGATCAGGGAAAAAATAGCTCTCTAGTTCAGTATCACGTCCGAACTCAAGAATTAATCGTAACAAAATCGGGAGAGATCACTCGTTACAGAGAAAGTATTTTTGATTATTTGAAACGGGAATTAGCATCTCGTCAATGCCTGTCGGAGAATCTGCCCTTTGATTTTAATGGCGGTTTTGTCGGTTATTTGGGCTATGAACTCAAGGCCGAATCTGGCTCGGAATTGGTGCATCAATCGCCGTTTCCTGATGGGATGTTTTTATTTGCCGATCGCCTCATTGTCATCGATCACCAGGAAAAAACTCTTTATTTACTCTGTTTGGTTGAAGCAGGACAATCCCAGGAAGCCGAAGCCTGGTTTGCCGAAATTCAATCAAAATTGCAAGCTCTTGCTCCTCTGCCAGAAATTACAGGCGATCGCAAAGCGGCACTGCGTGATCGCGGTCTAGATCCCGTCATTTTTCGTTTAAGCCGATCATCCCAGACCTATCGAGAAAATATTGCTCAATGTCTTCAGGAAATTCACGAGGGAGAAACCTATCAAGTTTGTTTGACTAATCAACTTAAGACAGACACAACACCCGATCCTTTTGCTTTTTATCGAACCCTACGCCGTATTAATCCTGCTCCCTACTCCGCCTTTTTAAAATTTGGTGAGACCGCGATCGCTTGTTCTTCTCCCGAACGTTTTTTAAAAATCGATTCCCAGGGTTGGGTTGAAACCAAGCCCATTAAGGGAACTCTACATCGGGGAAAAAATGCGGAAGAGGATTTAGTTTTACGGGAACGTTTACAAACCAGTGAAAAAGATCGGGCGGAAAATTTGATGATTGTTGATTTATTACGCAATGATTTAGGGAAAGTTTGCCAAGTGGGAACCGTCCATGTCCCGAAATTAATGGAAATAGAAACCTATGCAACTCTCCACCAGTTAGTCTCAACCATACGGGGCAATCTGCTCCCAGAGTTACAAGCAGTGGATTGTATTCGAGCCGCTTGGCCTGGAGGCTCCATGACAGGCGCGCCCAAAATTCGTACCTTACAAATTATCGATCGCCTAGAACAGGAAGCGAGGGGGATTTATTCGGGTTCCATTGGTTTTTTCGGGTTAAATGGCTCTACTGATCTTAATATTGTCATTCGGACTGCAATTTTGACCCCCCAGGAAACGGCGATCGGGGTGGGCGGCGGTATTGTGGCGATGTCCGATCCTGAAGCAGAATGTCAAGAAATTTTACTCAAGGCTCAAGCTCTTATGCAGGCGATCGCTTTGACGGTACGCGGCAGTTGTGGGCTAGATAACTATCAAATTTTAGGAGTGGATTAAATGCTTTTTGATTTTTATTATTCGGCGATCGCGTTCAATCTAATTTATGATTTCATGAAAGGGTTAATTGGTTGAGTATCGTTAAACGCCTGCATATAGTAAAATTCACAGCATGGTTAAACAAAGCCAAGGAAATTTATCCTGATGTAATTGGGATAATTCACAGACATTTGGATTCTATTTGTAACTACTTTTTATGTCGAACGACTTTTTTGTTTACTTTTCATAATAAGTTTTGATTATCACTGTTTATTTAGGGGAGCAAAGTTGCTCACTTTCATTCATAAACCAATGCGATCGCTTTCAAAGTAAAGCCTAATAAAATCTCTCATTCTACATCAACCCCTAATTGTCGCAATTTTTCAGCTAAACGATCTGCCCTAGCTTTTTCTTGGGATGCTAATAAATAAGCTTCTTCTGCCTTAGTTTTTTCCTGAGCAGCCATTAAACGGGCTTCTTCTACTTTTTGATTTGCCTCTTGAGCCGCAGTATATAACTCTTCTGGGGTTAATAATTTTTCGCCATTTTCTAAACGATAAAACCCGATTAAATAGTCTTCGGCTTGTAACCTTAACTGCAATACTTCGCTACAATTATCTGTAATCGGTTTGTAGATGCCTTCTTCATTTAACCGATAACCTTGTAACTGCTCTGTTATCCATTCCCCATAGGGATCAAATAACCAATATTCTGTTACTCCTAATTGTTCATAGAGTGTTTTTTTAAAGCCCCAATCTGTTTCTTTTGTTCCTGCCGAAGTGACTTCAAAAATAATAGCAGGGGTTTGTTTTCCTTCCCATAATTTGTAATTGGGATAGAGTTGTTTGGGAATATCAAAGACTACCATTACATCAGGAGCAACTCGCGCTTTTGGTTTTTTCTCAATGTAATAAAAAAATTGATCGGCAAAGACAACGGCTTGTTGATCTTGTAAATATAAGCGCAGGAGGGCAAGGGCCATCAGGATGGCGAGGACGTGCTGTTGAGTTTCGGCCAAGGGTTCTCCATCGGAACTGGGATAAAAGATGTCTGAGGTTGCAGGGATTTGGTTTAAGGGCAGGGGGTTAGTCGGCGATCGCTGTTCTGTTATGGCTACCATACTTGTAACTTTCAGTTTAGGATATTGACTATTTTAATCCCTAATTTTCTTAGGCATAATGTTAAAGACACGATCGCATTTTTACCGAGGCATTAATTTTAGTGAGATGACCTTGTGTTAAATTGGAGAAATATCCAGCTATCATAACAGTGATGTTCTCTCAAACTCATACCCGTTACATTACTCGCCATCCCGATATATTATCAGGCGAACCCATTATCGAAGGAACTCGCACTCCTGTAAGGGCGATCATTGAAAACTGGCGATTAGGACTTAGACCCGAAGAAATTCCGATTCATTTGCCCCATTTATCGTTAGCTCAAGTTTTTGATGCGCTTGGTTTTTATTTGGATAATCAAACCGAAATTAATGAATATATTGAACGGAATCATGTCCCTGATAATCTAGTTCATCCAGCTATTAGCACCCGATTCAATCAAAAATGACTATTTTTGCGAAGGTTTACGTTGATGAGGATGTAGATATTCTTGTCGCTCATTTATTGGTTGCGAGAGGTTTTGACGTAAAAACGATGAGAGAATTGGCAATGCTAGGTAAATCTGATCCTGACTAGAATTTGCTATTTCCTTGGAACGATGTTTATTGACCCATAATCGCCTCGATTTTGAGAGATTGCATACAGGTTATATTGCTCACAATAAATCTCATCAAGGAATTTTGGTCGCTAAACGAAGAAATGCCTATGAAATTGCAGAGAGAACAGCTATTTTATTGGACACTTTTACTGCCGATGAAATGATCGATCAACTATTTTATGTTTAGGGCAAATATAGATTAAAAATCACTTTTTACGGAAGATAGGATTTTAAAGTAGCTATTTTTTGCCAATCATCACTAGAAAGTTTTAAGTTTTCTCTAAAAATTATTTCCCCTTCTTCTGTTATATCTAAAATTGCTTGGTTTCTTAGATCATAACCTAGTATTTTGGCGCATCTTTCCCAAATTAAATTTCGGGGATTGTTTAAGATATTAGAGTTTTCGCTGAAAAATTTTTCTTGAGATTTGTAAGGAATCCAACCTGATTTTAGCGCGTCAATTAGTATCTGCGTTACATTTTCTTTGGTAAACTGTACTCCCTGCTCCTTTTTCGATAGAATCCAAGCACAAAATGCTCTCAGGGAAGTTTCTAAATTGTATGAGCAAGCAACTATTATTTCACCGACTTCTTCAGTAAAATTTACACCTAGACTTTCCAGTACCCATTTATACCGATCAAAAATTTCTACTGTTTCATCATCGATAAATTCATAATAGACTAATTTTCTTAGATCAATCATAAGAATTAAATTTTTAAATTAAGTTTAAACACTCTACACAGATACTTTATTCAGTAGTATTTTTTCTACTTAACAGACGTTCATAGAAAGCCAGTTCAATAAAATTTTCAATCGTAAATTCAGCTTTAGATAAATCTAAAATATTCGATAAAAGTAATTCACAATGATGTTTCTTTCTGTTCGTTATTAGATTAATATAGTCCTGTATACTAAGTGCTAATGCCTCACCACGTTTTTGATAATAAATATCTCTTCTTATCCAAGTAAAAATATTAAGTATTTCCGTTGTATATTGATTGCGAAAAAATTGATCTTGTTCAAAAGCATCTAAACTATGTTGATAATTTGCGATCTTACCTTCGATTGCAATTAGATTTTTTTGCATTTGTAAGCGATTATCACTACTTCTTTTAAAAGGAAGTAAAGAAGCAGGAATTAGATTGATAGGAAAAGTTTTATATTCTTCAGACGTGACCATAACACCATTGCCTGTACGAATATAGCCTAAATGAAAAACAGTCTTCCAATCTGTCCAAATTCGTATTCGCAAGAAAGTTCTTCTACTTGTTTGGTTAATAACTTGAGAACTTGAACAAGGCAACCAAAGGAATAAAGCGGGTTTATCTCTTCTACTATCAAAACGTATTTCTGCAATAGGTTTTGTTTTTCCAATACCGTATATGACTCCCCCAGAAATAATATTTTCAGTTATATTTTTATGGAATCTAAAAATTTTACTTCTAGTTTCTAAAATACATTGTGTTTCATATTCAGAGGCTCTACTGATAATCTGCTTTAATTTACTGGGAACTTTTGGTAAATCAACATCTAAGAAATTATCTTGAGTTTTGATTTCAACTTCTGGATATAAATAATCTGTTCCATATTGCTTAAAATAAAGATATGTTTTCTCCTGCTCTTGTTTCATCAGGAAAGTAATAAATTTAATATCTAATTGATGATATTTACAATCAATTAAGTTATCT
>JBEIFD010000121.1:0-8656 GCA_040382535.1 Merismopediaceae cyanobacterium | reverse complement strand
GGAAAATGGACTAACTCAACGCATTCAAGTGGGAGAAAGAATCGGTTCTAGTCCTTGGATCTTAATCGGAGTCGAAAATCAGAAGGCGATCCTATCCGATCAAGGCAAAACGCGCTATCTTGAAGTAGGACAAACATTTTAAAGTTAACGATTTTTCACCACTGGTTTAGGCAATATGGGAATATTTGACGATTTTAGTCGTTTTTTGGAGACGCGCTTAGAAGAATTTTTGCGTAATAATCCCCATTTGGAATTACAAGCCCTGGTAGAACAGTTAAAAGAACAAGAACAGGATACGCGATCGCTGATTCGGGAATTAGAAGGCCAAAAAAAACGATTAGAAGATGAAATTCTGGCTTTAGCGCAGGATATCCAGACCTGGCACGCCCGCATTGAGAAAGCGAAAAAAGCTCAACGACTGGATCTCGCCCAAGCCGCCCAGGAAAGGGAAGCGGCTCTCTTGCGTCAGGGCAATCAAGTTTGGGGACAAATGGAAGGAGCCAAAAAACGTTTGATTCAATCCCAGGAATTATTACAACAAATTCAACAACGTCAGAAAGAAGTCCAGTTCAAAGCCGAGCAAATGAAGACAGAAAAGGCAAAAACTGCTCAAACGACGACTAACTCGGATACTGTCGGCTGGAATCAGGGAGCTAATTATAAAACCTATAGTCGAGCCGCCGATCCCCTAGAAGCCACCTTCCATGATTGGGAACTAGAAGATGAATTAAAGGAAATGAAACGCAATCTAGGACGTTAATGGGAAAAATGCCCTCTAACTCAATATCATAAGACCGCAATGAATGATCCTCTGTCGCCACAACTCCCCAAAAATTCGGAATTATCCTTCCCAACAACTCAACAAAATGGTGATAATTCTCGTCTTTCTCTTGAGGATCTACATTGTTTGATTGAAACGGCGATCGCTCGCTATTGGTCTCAGGGAGTAAAAATACAAACACCGAAAGATCTTACGAATCTCGAAAAAGTTCATCAGGTTGTTAATGATTTTTTTCAACATCAATCTACGGCCTTGGGGGCCCAACATCAAACTTATTTTGAAATTTTACAAGGACTCTATCAGGAATTTACAGGCAATTTTAGCGCGGCCTTAAATCACTATCAAGCGGCGATCGCCCAGTGCCGCGTTGCGCTCGCGGGTTCTCAACAAATTGAAGATAAAAATCAAGAAAAATGGATTTTAATTCAGACAGCCCATTGCTATTTTTTACAAGCCTACTGGGAAAAAGAACTCGGCCATCCCGCCTGGCAAAATACCCGTCATTACCTCAGCCAAAGCCTCCAATTCCTCGCGGCGGATAACTGGCAAAATTTACGGGATGATTCCTTAACGCTCATTGGTAAAATTCTCAGGGGTTTAGAAGATTGGGAACAATTAAAAGCCGTCGCTGAAAGTTTTTTAAATTTATATTATCAAGCAGAGAAAGGAGAGCATCAAGATCCGAAAAATTTAAGATTATCTCTCCCCCAAAATGAAAAAAATATCCTATCTTCTAGACTCATTGAAGCTCAAGGTTTTCTGGGGGAATGTTTTATCGAGCAATGGCAGTTTGAAGAAGCAAAAATTGCGATTCAACGCGCTCTCAATCTGTATCATCAATCCCCTGACGGACTAAAGCACTTTCATAGTTGGCTCCATTATCTGTTGGGTCGGGTACAAATGGGTTTAAAGGAAGATGAGCAGGCGATCAATCTTTTGGAAAGTGCAAAAGAGAGTATTATTTTTGAAGCTGATCCCCAATTATATTTAGCAATTTTAATTGAATTACGTTATTGTTATTGCAAACGACAGGATGCCATTGAAGTATTAGCCATAGATCAACTCTATCAAGCCCTAGAGTATCGCATGGGGAAACGGGCTTTTATTGGGGTCAATGCTCTTAGTAATGTTCGTTTATTAAAACTCATTCACCCTTTGATTCCCTATTCTCTGTTTACAGAAGATGAAAGAGATTCGGGTGTTATCCCGACGGAAATATCCCACTCAGAACGCATTCAAGATCTGCAAACCATTCAATCCTTGATCAGCGATCGCCAAACCAGAATTTTGATAGTTTATGGCGATCGGGGAATTGGAAAAACCTCTTTAATTCAATCGGGATTAATTCCTAATTTAGATAGTATTCAAAATTTTCCTATTCTGATTCAAGATTTAACAAATTGGCAGTTTATTTTTAAGCAACAGTTGCATCTCTTTTTTTCTAATCATGGGATTGCTAATGATGATGTCAAGTCCGTTCGTCTCTCAAATCAAGAGTTATTTAAAGATCAACAAATTCTTTTAAATCAATTACAGCAGTTAGAGAAACAATCGATTCAAGTTGTAGTTATTATCGATTCCCTCGAAGACTTCTTTAATCTTCAATTATCAAATTATCTGGATCGAACCTTTTGGCAATTTTTGGGGGAATGTTTTAGTCAAACAAATTTGCAAGTTATTTTTTGTACTACGCCTGATTATGTCACTCCCTTACTCAATCATTTTAGTGCTGAGTTCAAACAAAATGCTGTATTAAAGAAAATTACGTTTTACCAACTCCATCCTTTCTCTGAAGAACAAGCTTGGCAAGTGATTCAGGCATTATCCCATAAAACAAATTTTCCCTTGCCCCCCGACCTGATTGCGGCGATTATTCGGGATTTACGCGATCGCGACCACCAGATTAATTGCCGTGAACTGCAAATTTTGGGGACTGTTTTAGAAGATCAAAAAATCAAGAGTTTAAAACAATATCAAATTCAGGGAAAAGATAAATTTATTGAATATTATATTGAAACTATTCTTAAAAATTGTAGCGCAAACGATCAAAAAATTGCCAGTATTTGCCTATATCTTTTATCTCAATTTAATCAATCCCTAACCCTAAAAAATTTATCGGAATTAAAAGAGCAATTAAAACACTACTGCATATCCATCACTCTAGAGCAATTAACCCCAGTACTGGCTCTTCTCGTTAAATCAGGTTTAATAAAAACAGTTATTAATAACCAGGAAATTTATTACTGTATTCTGACCCGTCCACTTGCTAAAAATATCCGCAATTCCGCTCTGATTTTGCAACATGACTTAGCATCAAATTCTGAACAGAATAATGCTTACCTTATTAATTCAAAAGAAACCTTAATCGACCGCTCTCTAATCGACAAAAAAATAGAAGAGGCTCAACAGCAACTCGAAGATGCCCAGACTCAATATCAGAATGTCCTTATCGGTATCCGTTTAGAGCGTCAATCCCTGATTACCCTCAAACAATTTGAATCCCAACAAATTGACGGCTTACTGCTGGCTCTCAAAGCAGGTAAAGAACTCCAGCAATTGCTCAAGGAAGATACCTCTATCATGGACTACCCTAGCATTAGTCCCCTGCTGACCCTGCAAACCATTCTGAGTCAAATCTATGAACGCAATCGTTTTCAGCAACGGGCTTCTATTACCGATCTACATATCAGTCCCAATGACCAATTGATCCTCACGGCTTCTTCCGATGGCAATGCCCGCATTTGGGATAGGTTTGGGAAAAAACAGGCGACCTTAAAGGGACACTCCAGCGCGATTACGGGAGTTCGTTGGAGTAGGGACGGAAACTATATTTTGACCGCTTCGGCTGATCAAACGGCTAGGCTCTGGAGTGGGAAGGGAGAATTGGTGGCGGTATTACAGGGACATCAGGATTGGGTCAGGAGTGCGGAGTTTAGTCCTGATAATCAATGGATTGTGACGGCTTCTAGGGATGGAACGGTTCGTCTGTGGGATCTCTTGGGGGAGGAACGGAGCGTTTTTAGGGGTCATCAAAGTTGGGTGAGAAATGCAGAATTTAGCCCCAATAGTCAGTATGTGTTGACAGCCTCTAAGGATGGAACGGCTCGTCTTTGGAATCTGCGGGGACAGGAATTAGTGAACCTCAAAGGTCATCAGAGTTGGGTCAGAAATGCTCATTTTAGCCAGGATGGTCAGTTGGTTGTCACGGCTTCGGCAGATGGGACGGCAAAAATTTGGGATTTATCGGGAAAAGTAGTGGCAACTCTCCAAGGCCATCAAAATTGGGTCAGAAATGCTGAATTTAATCCTACTGGCGATTTGGTGGTCACGGCTTCGGCGGATGGAACGGCTCGCATTTGGGATCTATCAGGAAAGGCGATCGCAATTTTGCAGGGTCATCAACAGGGATTGTATGACGCTCACTTTAGTCCCAATGGTCAATTTATTGTCACCACCTCTCCCGATCGCACCGCACGGCTATGGAATCGCAAAGGTAAAGCCCTCGTCATTTTGCGGGGTCACCAACAGGATGTTTATCAAGCTGAATTTAGCCACGATAGTCATCGGTTAGTCACTGTTTCAGCCGATCGCACGGCCCGTCTTTGGGATCTATCCGATAAAGGCGCGATCGTTCTACGGGGTCATACCCATTGGGTCAGAAATGCTCATTTTAATTACGACGGCTCCTACATTGTGACGACCTCCAGGGATAAAACCGCCCGTCTCTGGGATAACCAAGGCAAACCCCTCGCTATCCTAGAAGGCCATCAAGATTGGGTCAGAAATGCCTGTTTTAGCTCTAATGGCCAATTGATCGCCACTGCGTCTGCGGATAAAACCGCCCAACTTTGGAGTATTACAGGGAAAAAACTTACCACCTTTCAAGGTCATCATGATGCGGTCTTAGAAGTGCAATTTAGTCTCGATGGTCAATATCTGGTGACGGCTTCTAAGGATAAAACCGCTAGGGTCTGGACAACCTCTGGTCGAACCTTGGCAGTCCTCCGCAAACATCAAGATGCCGTTTATAGTGCTTCCTTTAGCCCCGATGGTCAATTTATCGTGACCGCTTCTGGGGATGGAACCGCCTGTATTTGGGACATTATTGGTCGAGAAATGGCCACTTGCACAGGGCATGAGCAACCGATTTATAGCGCGCAACTCAGTGCGGATAATGAATTTCTCGTGACAGCTTCCGCCGATAAAACGGCCCGCGTTTGGGATATTACGGGTAAACAAATCGCGCTCTTGGCGGGTCATCACGGCATGGTCTATCAAGCCCGCTTTAGTCCCGATGAACACCTGATCGTCACGGCTTCGGCAGACAAAACCGCTTGTATTTGGGGACGTTCGGGGCAAAAAATAGCGGTTTTATACGGTCATCAAGCGTTGGTTAGTAGTGCGGAATGGAGTCCCGATGGGCAACTGATTGTCACGGCTTCTGAGGATGGAACGGCTAGACTCTGGGATCGTCTGGGTCGAGAACTCGCCACTCTCCAGGTCCATCAAAGTTGGGTGAGAACGGCGGAATTTAGTCCCGATGGTCGTTGCATTATCACGGCTTCGACGGATGGGACGGCCAGAATTTGGCAGATTGATTCTCTGGAAGAATTAATAAATAAGGGTCGTGATTGGCTCCAGGATTATTTAAGTAATAACGCTCACGGTAAAGAGGCAGAAAAAACCATTATTCGCAGTGCGACAGAGCCTTCTGTGCTGTTCAATCGTGAAGGAGAGGCAACGGTTCTTTCTAGTCAGGCTCGTTAATTGTCTGGGCTTCAGGCGATCGCATTTTTCTTTATCGGGAAAGGGCGATCGCATTTTTGCGTTTTATTTTCCGTACATCAAGTGGTTGTAGAAGTCAAGCTTTTTTTGAAAAGATCTTACCTTTTTGCTGAAACCCTTATTCTCTCGTTAGGAAGAATGTTACTTTTTTGTAGTGTAATGAAATCAATGTTGTGATACATTCATAAAAAGTTAATTATTTTAAAAAAATCACCATGACTACTTCCTTCTCGATCGCGTCTGTTTATGCCCAACTGACGAGTTTTGCTAATCTCAGCAATTTCTGGAGTCTGTTTAATACGGCTTTTGGCTCAAGTTATGATTCTGCAACGGCGGCGACCCTTCGTTCCCAATGGCAAAGTGGCAATTTTAGCCAGTTTCCCCAAATTGAAATCGTTAGTAGCGATGTTTTGGGTACGGCTAATGGGGCGTATGCCAGTCGCAGTAACACGATTTATTTATCTGCTTCATTTCTTGCGATCGCTAGTCAAGAATCCTTATCAAATTTGATTTTGGAGGAGTTTGGGCATTTTGTGGACGCTCAGGTGAATTCTGTGGATAGTGCGGGAGATGAGGGGGCAATTTTTGCCGCTTTAGTGCAAGGGGAAAGTCTGGATCTTGAAACTTTGCAGGCGTTGAGGTCTGAGGATGATCGCGGAGCTATTACGATCAATGGGGAGGTGATCGAGGTAGAGAAACAGGAGTTTACGGGAACGACTGGTAATGATAATATCGTAGGCGGAGGAGGAAATGATACTCTTTGGGGGTTACCCGGAAACGATACACTCAATGGAGGAGCAGGAATTGATACCTTAATTGGAGGTTCAGGAGACGACATTTACATTGTGAATAGCACAACAGATGTTATTATCGAACTAATGGGTGGCGGCTCCGATACCGTTCAATCTTCTGTTACTTTTACTCTCGCGCCATCGGGGAATATCGACGATCTATTTATCGAAAATCTAACCCTAACGGGAATATCTTTCATTAACGGTACGGGTAATCCTGGTGATAACGTTATTACAGGCAATTTTGGCAATAATATTCTCAATGGAGGAGCAGGAAGTGATACCTTAGTTGGAGGGTTCGGAGACGACATTTATGTTGTAGATAGCACAACAGATGTTATTACCGAACTAGCTAATCAAGGAACCGATACCGTTGAATCTTCTATTTCTCTAAATTTCCTAACTTTTAATGTCGAAAACGTGACCTTAACAGGAACAACTGCAATTAATGCTACGGGCAATAGTCTTAATAACACTCTAATCGGAAATACCGCCAACAATATTCTGACGGGTGGAAAGGGTAACGATACCCTCATAGGTGGCTTAGGAAGCGATATTATGATAGGTGGAGAGGGTAAAGATATCCTCACAGGTGGCTTAGGAAGTGATCGCTTTAATTACAAAATTCTCCACGATTCCGTTTTCGTTCACAATAAACGTGATGTGATTAAAGACTTCAATGCAGACAATGATCTATTTCTCGTTCTCACTACACGGACGGGTTTCACTAATATAGGACTTGAGTCTTTAACGTCTGAGAACTTCGGCCCTAACTCTGCTGCTCTATTTCGTGTTGGTGGACGATCTTTTGTTGCGATTAATGACAAGATCGCAGGCTTCAATATAGTCCAAGATGCCGTTATTGAAATCACAGGTTTCACAGGAACCTTGGGATTAACTAATTTTGTAACGGTTTAGTTTATTTGAAGGCGATCGCGTTTTTTTAATTAACTAAAAACAGCACGACAGGGAATTGTTTTTTGAATTTCCTCGCCAATCTGTTGTTCAGCTAATCGTAACTCATAGGATTTTTGCAAATTTAGCCACAACTCAGGGCTTGTTCCAAACCATTGACCTAATCGCAAGGCTGTATCTGCCGTAATTGCTCGTTGGCCGTTAAGAATTTGGGTAATTCGGTTAGTAGGAACATGAAGTTGACGAGCTAAATCGGTCGCGCTGATGCCAATTTCTTGAAGTTCATCAGCTAAAATTTCACCAGGATGAATAGCAGGACGTACCATTTTTTTCTAAGTGTGATAATTAACAATTTCGATTTCCCAGGGTTCGGAATCTTCTTCTATCCATTCAAAGCAAATCCGCCATTTATCATTAATACGAATGCTATATTGACCCTGGCGATCACCTGATAAGGATTCAAAACGGTTACTGGGCAATAAGAGCAGGTCTTGCTTACTTTTGGCAGATTCGAGAATTTCCAATCGTTTATAGGCTTGCCTTTCAAAAGACTGAAATTCTTTAACTCTTTCCCCTCTTGCAAAACGTTCAGTTCTTTTATCTTTATATTTTCGGCGCATAACCATCCGTGAAGAAGTTACCCGTTACGTCAAGCATAACACAAGTCACGGAGATCGCGTTTTTCTTAATCGGGAAAGTGCGATCGCCTAACCAATTCAGTTAATGAATGAATTCCCCCTGATCAGGGTCGATTAGGGGGATATCTCCGTGATTACCCAGAACCTCTAACGGCGATCGCTACAATATTTCCGTAATTCCCTACTTCAGCATTTTTATCGGTCAATATAGCTGGTAGGAAGATACGCTATGAATTATAGGATTTCATTTTTTCATGATTTAAGCCTGCCTCCTTGTTTATCTAATTGCTCGGCTATAGTTAAAATCTTTTGAACTGATTCTTTAATTGGCGAAAAAAAGAACTTTTTACCGAGAAGCACTAAACACTCTTCTTCAATATCTAAGAGTTTGAAAATATGTCTAACTGGATCATCCGCTAACTCATGACTATCAATGATGCACCTCGGAAAGAAATCACCAGAATCATTTTCGAGACAATAGCAATCCAGACGTTCATCGAAATGTTCCCACGCATTGCGTAGAGATCGATTATAGAGAGCAGAATTATCATCAAGGTTGAAAGCTAGTCTTAATTTCTCTCCTCGCTTTTCTTTCACTTTGATTACAGCAATTCTAAATTTGAAAAATCAGGAGGAATTAGCGGGGAGCAGAGGGTCAAATTGCTCAAGCATAAAATCAAGAAGGTGTTGCCAGTGATCAAAGACAAAATAAGTAGTAAGAGTGCGTAAGTCCGAAAAAAACGTCT
>JBEIFD010000120.1:0-8723 GCA_040382535.1 Merismopediaceae cyanobacterium | reverse complement strand
GCATCCAACGCCCCAAAGGGTTCGTCCAAAATTAATACCTCTGGCGAAATAGACAAGGCTCTGGCGATCGCGACCCGTTGTTTCATTCCCCCTGATAATTGATTGGGTTTCTTCTGCCCCGCTTCCGTTAAACCCACCATTTCTAA
Source organism: Merismopediaceae cyanobacterium (assembly GCA_040382535.1). Lineage (GTDB taxonomy): Bacteria > Cyanobacteriota > Cyanobacteriia > Cyanobacteriales > Microcystaceae > Snowella. Next base: position 8,577 of record JBEIFD010000120.1, on the reverse strand, counting down.
ATAATGCTGAACGAGTTCGGTCTTATTTTCCTTGGGTTTATCAGGATAGACGGAATTCACCGCTAATTGCACATTCTCGTAGGCACTTTTCCAGGGTAAAAGACAATAGTTTTGGAAGACCATCATGCGGTCTGGGCCAGGTTCGGTAATCGGTTTGTCGTGGAGTTTAACCGTTCCCCCCGTCGGTTGATTAAAACCCGACACCATATTCAATAAAGTTGATTTGCCACAGCCAGAGTGACCAATAATACAAATAAATTCTCCTTCTGCCACCTCCAAATTAACGCCGTCTAGGACGGTATAGGGGCCTCGTGGGGTGTTATAAACCTTAGAAACGTTTTCAATAGATAGAAACGCGGTGCTGGTTTGGGAGGAAATTTTATCAGAAGGATTCATACCTTTTTCGGTGGGATTGGAGTTAGTTTTAGACTCTGCGGAAAGGGGGGTGATCATAGTTTCTAAAGTTAGAAAAAGTTACCAAAAGTTAAGAATGGGAAACGCTATCAATGAGAATTTCAGAAACTTTTAATTCACGATGAATCGTAAAGCGTTGAATATAACCAATGGGATCATCAGGCGTGAAAACCATGCCATCAAATAGAGCAAAATTGTGGCGATCGCTTTCCGTATCGGGCCAACCCAATTGACGACAAGCTTCTCCAAACAAATCGGGACGGCGGACTCGTTCGAGAATTTCGACCCAATTTTTCGGGAAAGGTGTATAACCCCAACGGGCTAATTGAGTGAGAGTCCACAATCCTTCGCCACGACCTGGACAATTGGCTTGATCCACATAAAACTGATTAAAGCGGATTAACTGTTGGGGTTCTGTCCCATCGCCTCGGTTATAGGGGTCAAGAAAGCCTGGACGAGTATAATCTTCTAGGGAACCGACATATTGAGGTTGGCAAAGTAAACCCATGATTTCTTCCCGATTCCGACGATCATCACAGTATTCACAGGCTTTTAATAAGGCTCTCATCAAAGCGAGATGGGTTTCGGGATATTTGGCAACCCATTCTTCTTTCACTCCCAAAACTTTCTCAGGATGGCCTGCCCAAATGTCTAAGGACGTATCAATCACGTAACCCAAGCCTTCATATACCGCACGGGAATTCCAAGGTTCTCCGACGCAATAGCCGTCAAGATTGCCTGCTTTGAGGTTAGCTACCATCTGAGCGGGCGGAATCGCTGTTAGGGTGACATCCTGATCGGGATCAATCCCTCCCGAAGCCAACCAATAACGTAATAAAAAATTGTGCATAGAAGCGGGATGAACCATGCCAAAGGTATGAACTTTATCGGGAGTTTCCATGAGTTTATTTTTCAGATTCCCCAGATTTTTTACGCCCGCCTGGGCAAAGGATTTGGCTAGGGTAATGGCGTTTCCGTTACGACTCATGACTAGGGCATTAATAATCGGCACAGGTAATTTTCCCCCTGCTCCCACCGTCAAGGATAGGGGCATTCCCGCCACCATTTGCGCCGCATCCAGACGACCAGTAATCACGCCTTCCGCGATCGCCTTCCAACTGGGTTCACGAACGAGGTTAACCGCATCCAAACCTTCTTCCTGGAAAAAGCCCTTTTCCTTGGCAACCACTAAAGGAGCGCAGTCTGTCAGGGGAATAAAACCAATATTGAGATTAATTTTTTCCAAGCCGTTACCTGCCATGACCGCAGACGCTTGGGCCACTTTTCCGACCCGTTTGGAACGTTTTTGTTGATTCAAGAAATAAACAATTTCATTCCGAAAAACGTAATAACTGGGATGATTAACGACTTCTAAACGATGACGCGGGCGGGGAATCGGCACTTCCAAAATTTGACCGATATGGGCTTCTGGGCCAGTTGTCAACATCACCACGCGATCGGATAACAGCAAAGCTTCGTCCACATCGTGCGTCACCATAATGCAAGTTACTTTGCTTTCCTGGACAATTTCCATCAGTCTTTCTTGCAAATTTCCCCTGGTTAAAGCGTCCAAGGCTCCAAAGGGTTCATCTAACAGCAAAACCTTGGGTTTAATCGACAAGGCTCTTGCGATCGCCACCCGTTGTTTCATCCCTCCTGACAATTGCCCTGGTAATTTGTGAGCGGCGTGTTTGAGTCCAACTAATTGAATATTGTCTTCAATAATTTTGTTCCTTTCAGTTTTGGGTAAATGGCGCATCACCCGATTCACCGCCAGTCCAATATTTTGCCGTACTGTTAGCCAAGGCAAGAGGGAATAATTTTGAAAAACCACCATGCGATCGGGGCCTGGCCCTTGAATTTCTCGACCCTCCACAATTACGCCGCCCACCGTCGGTGTATCCAATCCCGACACCATATTTAACAGTGTAGATTTACCACAACCAGAGTGACCAATTAGAGAAATAAATTCCCCTGATTTAATTTTTAATTCAATATTTTTAAGGGCGATATACTGTTCCCCATTCGGCAAGGGGAAAACGCGATCGACGTGATCAATTTCAATAAAAGTGGACATATTAGCTGATAGATTTTATTTAATAGAAAATAATGGTTTAATAAATCAATTGTAGGGAGTTAGTTTATTGCTAGGGAGTTAATCTATTGGTAGGGACTTAATCTATTAAGTTCTTTAAGTCCTTAAAAAACGGTATATATCCCTACACCGAAATAGATTATTTTTGTTCAGCAGGAACTAATAAACTGGCAACAAAAGCAACTAGACGGTCTAAGATTAATCCCACTACTCCCACATAAAGCAGTGCCAAAATAATTTCACTCATGCGAGAACTGTTATAGGCATCCCAAATAAAGAAGCCAATTCCCACACCCCCAACTAACATTTCAGCCGCTACAATTGCTAACCAAGAAAGTCCAATGCCAATGCGTAGGCCCGTGAAAATATAGGGAACCGCCGCAGGAAATAAAATATTAAAGAAATATTCCATTTTAGATAGCTGTAAAACGCGGGAAACGTTGCGATAATCCTGGGGGACTTGTTGCACACCAACGGTTGTATTAATAATAATGGGCCAAATTGAGGTGATAAAAATAACGAAAATGGCAGACGGTTCACTCTCTCTCAGGGCCGCCAATGCGATCGGCAACCAGGCCAACGGTGGAATCGTTCTTAATACCTGAAAAATCGGATCTAAAGCATCGTACATCAGGCGACTACTGCCAATCAAAATTCCTAAGCCTATGCCCACAATGGCCGCAAGAGTAAAACCCACCGCAACCCGTTGCAAACTGGCAAAAATCTGTAATCCTAATCCTTTATCTGTTCCGCCATTATCAAAAAATGGATTAATAATAAGTGGATTCCAGGTTTCTTGAATCACCGTTAATGGAGCGGGTAAATTAGGATTGGTTCCCGAACAGAGGGCTTGCCAAATTACTAACAAAACAATTAACGCCACCAGGGGACGCATGACTTTTTTAGAGTGGGTCAAAAAAGCCAAGGGATTTTTATTAGAAGGTCGTTGAGATAAGCTAGGATTTGCCATTTTTAATAATTGATAAAGATTACTCAGAAACTGTTTTTAACGGGTCAATTCGCCCCCTAAATCCCCCAAGTTTGGGGGACTTTTAATCCAAGTTCCCCCCAGAATTGGGGGGCTGGGGGGCTTTTCAAATATATTCTCAGGGTTATTTAGTTATATTTTGGGTTAAATTTTATTTCCGTAGGGGCGTATCGCGATCACCCTTTTTTCTTCTATTATCATCTTTTTGGGCGCAAGCCTTGCGCCCCTACGGTTTGGAAGATGATCAATAAATTATTTAGGCTTTAATGGCTTTAAGTTTTAAACCATCTAAATAAGCTTGGGGATTTTCAGGGTCAAATTTTACCCCATCAAAGAAAGTTTCTACGCCGCGAGAAGAACTGGTTGGAATCTCCGCCGCAGGAACGCCTAAAGCTTGGGCTGCTTCTTTCCACAGATCTTCCCGATTAACTTCATCAATAATTTTTTTGGTATCCGTTTTTTCGGGTAAATAACCCCAACGAATATCTTCCGTTAGGAACCATAAATCATGACTCTTGTAGGGATAGGAAGCATTATCAGCCCAGAATTTCATCGCTAAATCAGGGTTATCAATAGTACGGCCATCACCAAAGTCAACTTTTCCTTGTAAACGTCCCAAAATATCTTCGGGGGGAACTTTTAGATATTGACGACCCGAAATAATTTTCACCATTTCTTCTTTATTTTCTGGCTTGTCGCACCACTGTTGAGCTTCCAGGATAGCCATTAGGATTGCCTTAGCCGCTTTTGGATTTTTATCAACCCAATCTTTTCGCATAGAGAACGCTTTTTCGGGATGATCTTTCCATAATTCACTCGTAATCAAAGCCGAATAACCTAGTTTTTGATTAACTAATTGAGCATTCCAAGGTTCTCCCACACAAAAAGCTCCCATACTTCCGACTTTCATGTTGGCAACCATTTGAGGAGGGGGGACAGGAATAACCGAAACCTCTTTATTGGGGTCAATGCCTCCTGCGGATAACCAATAACGCATCCAGAGATCATGGTTTCCGCCTGGAAAGGTGATGGCGACTTTGGTTTCTTTTCCTGCGGCTTTCGCTTTCGCTAAACTTGCTTTTAACGGTTTGCTATCTACGGTCAATTTGAGATCTTTGTAGTCGTTAGAAACTGAAATGGCTTGACCATTCGTATTTAACCGAGCCAGGACATACATTGGCACAGGTTGCTTGGTTTTTGTGATTGTTCCCAAGGACATGAAATAGGGAATGGGGCTGAGGATATGCGCTCCATCAATACCACCACCACCAGAGCCTAGTTCCAAATTATCGCGGGTAACGGGCCAAGAAGCTTGTTTGAGGACTTCAACCCCTGTCATGCCATATTTAGCAAATAAACCCTTCTCTTTGGCAATAATCAAAGGGGCGGCATCGGTGAGAGCAATAAAACCTAATTTAGCGGTAGTGACTTCAGGGGCTTCTCCCGTCGTAGCAGGACTCGCACCCGTCGCAGGAGATTCAGCAGGGGAGGTTGTGGCGGTTGGGGTGGTTGTGGTAGGGCCGCAACCGTGCAAGATAGCCGCGCCCGCCGCCGTGATTCCAGCAGTTACAATAAATTTACGTCTAGAAAGATTGCTCATAGGTTAGTTTTTCAATCTGTTTGATATTGATGGGCAAATACTGAAAAGAGGAGTCGTTTACTCTTTCGCTTCGAGTCATTACCCTTCAAGGGTGATATTTTTTTTTGTAAAGATTTGTATCTTTAGCAACAAAATCTGACATTAAATGTTTTTTTGTCATTAGATATCGCCTTTTTTACATGAAGTGGACAGAATTGAAGAGAATTCTTTACGTTGGCCGCGATCGCTTTTTCTTCATCAATCTCGCTGGGTAGAAGTAGCCGTAAGTCATTGAAATATGGCACAATCAATAAAACCCGATTCGATAAAATAGACCCTCCATGATTCCTACCGTTATTGAAACTTCTGGTCGCGGCGATCGCGCCTTTGATATTTACTCTCGTTTGTTACGGGAACGGATTGTCTTTTTAGGGCAAGAAGTGCGAGATGAAAATGCCAACCTAGTTGTCGCCCAATTATTATTCCTAGAAGCGGAAGACCCAGAAAAAGATATTTATCTTTATATCAATTCTCCAGGCGGATCGGTTTCAGCAGGACTAGGTATTTTTGACACGATGAATCAAATTCGTCCCGATGTTAGTACCATTTGTATCGGACTTGCGGCTAGTATGGGAGCATTTCTTCTCAGTGCAGGAGCTAAGGGCAAACGCATGAGTCTTCCCAACTCCCGCATCATGATCCACCAACCCCTCGGTGGAGCCCAGGGTCAGGCAACGGATATTGAAATTCAGGCCAAGGAAATTCTTTATCTTAAACAATTGCTCAACAATCATTTAGCGAATCATACAGGACAACCCCTCGATAAAATTGCCGAAGATACCGAGCGAGATTTCTTTATGTCCGCCGAAGATGCTAAAGAATATGGACTAATTGATCAAGTCATTAACCGTCGTCCCTCGGCTCTCAATCCTTTGTAAATTAAAAACTTAAAATCAGGGCGATCGCTTTTTTCTTAATCGGGAAGAGCGATCGCTTTTTAAGGTTGAGAGGGTAAAGGGCGATCGCGTTATCAAGACACAAACTTCCTATTTTTGCAGTAAAATGAGCTTGTTATTTCTACATAGGATTTAAGTCATGACAGTAGAATTTGCACCAATTTTTGAGCTAGGACTTTCAGAAAAGCTACAACTTCTCGAAGATCTCTGGGATAACATTGCAACTCAACCAGCGAATATTCCCGTACTAGACTGGCAAAAAGAAGAACTAACAAAGAGAAAATTATCTTACTTGCAAGATCCAAGTTTAGCGAGTTCTTGGGACACTGTCAAAGCAAGAATTCGTACTCAAAGAAATGCCTAAAAACCTCATCCTTCTTCCAGAAGCAGAACAAGACATTACGGAAGCTTATTATTGGTATCAGGAGCGTGAACTCGGATTAGGAGAAGAATTCTTACGTTGTATTGATGCCTCCATCCAGTTTATTGAAAGAAATCCTGAAATATATGTATTTGCTCACGAACACTACCGCAGAGCATTAGTTCGCCGCTTCCCTTATGCTATTTTTTATGAATACTTTGAGGAAACAATCACGGTGTACGCCGTTTTGCATTGTTCTCAAAACTCTAAGAAGTGGCGAAGTCGTTTGAATTGATAGAAGCATTTTATTTAGCTTAGTGATCGCGTTTTTCTTAATCGGTAAGATGCGATCGCGTTTTTATCTTGAGGGTAAGAGGCGATCGCTTTTTTCTTGCAGAAGGGGAAGAGACGGCCTTGGCTTAGAAAAATTGACTCACCCCCTAAAAAGCACAAAAATACAGTAACCCGATATACTTATTGAAGTAATTACGAGATAAACCTTGCGCTTCTCCCAAGACCATGATATAAGGTATATTATTGCAATTATACACAAAGCCGACCAGTTAACCGTAGTTAATGGTAGCGTCAAGAAATTCTAGTCCTAACGGGACTAGGATGTGTACAAAAGTTTGAAAAATCAATCGAGAGGGACTTATGCCTATCACTCCAATTGCACCGAATCCGATTTCTACGCCCGCTGATGCCTATCGTGTCCAAGTTGTTGCCAATCTAGGCTATGTTGCGGATTGGACTGCGGGACTGTTGATTTACGATGTAACCACGGGTGCCTCCCTGGGTAGTGTTATTATTCCTGGTGGTACGCCCCCTTCTACGGCGACACCAGGCCAAGCAAGGGGACTTCAAGTCATTGGCAAATATGCTTATGTGGCTGCCCAAGGTTCTGGACTACAGATCATAGATGTCAGTAATCCCGCAAGCCCCACCATTGTCGGCAGTTATTTCACCGCGTCCAGTAACGCTTATCGTGTCGAGGTCGTGGGTAACTTAGCCTATATTGCTGATGGTACTAATGGGATACAGATATTAGACATTACTAATAAGACCGCGCCTAAATTACTTGGTAGTTATAGCACTGGTGGTGTGATTGCCAAGACAGTTCAGGTTGTTGGGAACTGGGCCTATGTGGCAAATGATACAGCAGGATTACTAATCCTTAATGTTAGCAATCCATCGGCTCCCACTTTAGCGGGTACTTACAATACGCCAGGGAATGCGAATAGTGTCCAAGTCATTGGTAATTTTGCCTTTGTTACTGATGAAGGCTCTGGATTGCAAGTCATTAACATTAGCAATCCCACTGCTCCCACTTTAGTCGGCTCCTATGATACACCTGGTACTGCTCGTGGTATCGAAATCATTGGCAAATATGCTTATATCGGTGATGGAACTTCTCTGCAGGTTCTCGATATCAGTGGTTCAACGCCTGTTCTGGTAGATACTTTTACGAACACAACGGGAGGAACCAACGTTATTCGTGGCGTTGAGGTAGAAGGAAATGTTGCCTATACGGCGGAAAGTGGCTCAGTCAAGCAAGTGGAAGTATTAGGACTAAGTGGTTTAAGTCCCGTAACTTTCCAAAGTGCTGTTACAACACCAGCTGATGCTTATCGTATCCAGATAGTAGGGAACAAAGCCTACGTTGCTGATTGGACTGCGGGACTGTTGATTTACGATGTTGCCCCTAATGGTGATCTTACTGGTACTCCCATTACAGTCCCCAATCTGAGCGGTGGTGGTGCGCGAGGTGTTCAAGTTGTCGGGAACTACGCCTACGTGGCCAATTGGGCAGCAGGTTTGCAAATTATTGACCTGATCACTGCAACCACAGTGGGTAGCGTTCCCAATCCAAGTGGGACTACTAGTACGGCTTATCGGGTTGAGGTAGTGGGGAATTTAGCGTATGTCTCTTCTGGTGTAGACGGCTTAGTCATTGTCGATGTCAGCGATCCGACTGCGCCCCAACAGATTGGACAATACAACACTCCCGGAATTACCAAGACGACTCAGGTGATAGGCAATTTAGCTTATATTGCCGATGATACGTTTGGTTTACAAATCGTTGATGTCAGTAATCCCTTCAATCCACAGTTGAAAGGAATTTATGACACTCCAGGAAATGCGAACAGTATCAAAGTTATTGGCAACTTAGCCTTTGTAACCGAT
>JBEIFD010000119.1:0-8755 GCA_040382535.1 Merismopediaceae cyanobacterium | reverse complement strand
CAGAATCGCAATGTTCTAGAATTTATGACTGACGCGGTTAGAGCTAATCGTAAAGGAACCACTCCTCCTTCTTTGTTACCTCAGTAGCTGTTACACTTCCTCTGAACGATTACTATTAAAATTTAATTCTGTGAGGCATTTTTCCTTACACTCTGCAATTCTGCGACGCACTTCTTCAGGTTTCATTCCTTACCCCGTCAATCCTTAAGCAATTACCGAATTAAATATCTACAATAGCGAAAAATCCTGATAAAATCAATCCCTTAACGAAAAATTCCCAACCTTAGACCCAACAAAGCTTAGAGAAACTAGGCGCACCGATTTTTAGTAGAATTAAAACAACTCACAGTGCGATCGCCGATCTCATAGGCTGAGTTAAGGAGCGCAACCCAACTATGAAAAATGATAACCTGATTGTGGGTTATTGCGATCGCGTTCTCTGATGAAGTGCGATCTCAGAGAAATGATGTTGTCATATCCCGATGTTCTTAGGCAAAAATTAAAGTTATAATAAAGTTATCAAACCGAGTTAAAATTATTACTTCTGCAATATTTTCTATCAATTAAAATTAATGAAATTACCAAAGGGAGATTAAGTTAACCCAGAACAAATCATTAACAAACTAATTACATATACTCTAAGAACGGATCATAAATATGGTCAACACAAAGCCCGTTTATTTAAGTCAAAACTAGGAATTACTTTAGACAATAAAGACATTTTAGTTGAAGCACTTATCAAAATAGCTAAGAGGAAAAATGAGAATGGAATAAGAATACAAATTTATAGCTGTATAATAGCGTATTTAATTTTGCAACTAATAGATATTGAAGAAGGATTTGGGAAAAGCCTATTAGATAAACTGCGATATTTACAGAATTTTATGTGTCAAAAATACGAGCTATATACACTGGTTCAGGAAGATTGTCTGTGCGAGCTAATTTTGTCGTTTTGAGGTTACTGCGTCTTGAAATGTTAGGTTTTATTACGAGATTCAACATTTCTGGATTATATGTTATTTAGATATGTAACAGCTTATCCGTAATTATAATTGACTGAGTTGACCATTCGGTAATAATTGATAAGTTTTGTCTCGCCATACTACCTGACTGCCCATAAAACTATAACACCAAATGCAAAAACTAACAAAATCTCGTAGGGGAATTAACAAAAAAAATTCCTTAGCATTAGAATCTTTCACATACTTAATCGTAATTAAATAAGCTGTCAAAAAACGAATATTCCAAACTAAGCCAAAAATACTCCATCCAAAAAGGGAACCTTGGGTAAGCAATAACAAGGCAAAACTACTGATAATTCCATAGGTAAAAATAAGTCCGACGTAACCCCAAAATCTTTCCACTCTGATACACTTAAACCAACGAATTTGACGATGAATGAATGTACTTAAGGTTACATTTCCTAATCGATGTTCCACTAAATAGGGCGATAAAATAACTTTGTATCCGTTTTGGGTTGCTAAATAACCCAATTGATAATCATCGGCTAAATAGTCGGCTATGGCAATAAATCCTCCAATTTTATCTAGGGTTTCTTGACGGATAGCAATGGTTGAACCCAAGGCAAAATTAATCCCTTCTAATTGACGGGCTGTTAATACTTTAGGACAAAATTGAGAAGCAATGTCGAGGGCTTCAAACCCTGCTAACCAACCTTCTGTGAGAGAATTGTATAAGCAGGTCACAACTCCTACCAAGGGATCGGCAAAGGGTTGAATAATAGTTTTTAAATAGTCTTTTTCGACTTGGATATCACTATCAGAAAGGACTAGGATCGGATACTTTGCTTTTGTTGCTCCATTTGCAAGATTATTGATTTTGGGATTCATGCCAATAACACGATCGCACAGTGCCGTTTCGCGATCGCAGACAACGAGTTCTATGTCTAAATCTGGAAAATTCTGTTGTATTTTTTGGACTATCTCAATACTGGGATCTTGGGAATCTTGAACTGAAAAAATAATTTGATATTCAGCATAATCTTGATCACAAAAAGATGCTAGGGCTGTGTAACTTTCCCAATCCAGTCCGAAAAGGGGTTTTAGAATACTGACAGGAGGAGAAAAATCTAGATCGATTTCCTGGGTTTGACTAAAAAAAACGATGGTAGCATACAAAGAATAAAGGTAATAAAAAATAGACCCTATGCTGAGAATAGAAAATATTACAATTAAAAAATTTATGATGTTAATTTTTTCCATTTAAGTCCTGATCAATAGCTAGATTTTTATATTATCAATAATTTATTGATGGAGTACAACGCCTATTCCGATCAAAGTAATGCCGATTAATTTTTCTCTCTTGAAAGTTTCTCTTAACATTAACTTTGCCCCTAACATACTAAATAAATAGGTCAAGGCAGTAGCAGGACGAACAAAGCTAATATCAGCCCAACTTAACACGGTGATAAACATAAAAAAGCAATTCCCTGGCAAGTAATTCCACTTAAAATAGATGAATTAGTGATAATTTTATAGATTAGTTGTAAAGCGTCTTTAATACTCATTTTTTCTACTTTGCCAATTTTCTTCATTCCTGATGCCAGTAATAAATCCCCCGCCGAATCCGCTAGAGAAAGAATAATAACCGCTAACCAGGTTTTAGAAAGCGAAAGACCCAAGGGCAGAAAAAATAAAGGAATATTTCTGGGTTTAATCTTTGTAACAGTTTTCGTTTCCCTAAGTGATTTATCTGAAAATTGTTGACTAAGACCAACAAATAGCACCCCAAAGGAAATAATAAAGGTGCTTACCCAACGCATTTCTGATATATGTTCACCTAATAAAAGTCCTGCAAAAATGGCATTAACGACATAGCTAAAGGAATGAATAGGTAAAACATAACTGAGGTCTAAGCGAGAAATTGCTGTTAGATATAAAACCAAAGAAATAATTAAAAAACTTAGCCCGATCCAAATCCAGACATTTGTGATTAGATATAAGCCCAGGGGTAAGAAACTAGCAACATCTAGGGGATTAACTACACCAAAATCTTTCATCCCCCGACTTAGCCCAATATCACCTAAAACTTGTGTACAAATTAAAAGAGCTAATAGGAAGAAATTTTTCACAATTTATATTAATTTATATTGTTAATCGTAAGTTTTTTAATGTATGAAAATTAATTAATTCAAAACCGCAAGACTGAATGCGATCGCGAACTTGATGACTCAAGAGAGTTTGCAATTCCATCGGCCCAGAGGGATTACTAAGGGAAGAGCAATCAGGGTGAGCGTAGATTTCAGCAATTTCTGTCTGAATTTTGGGAATCAGTTGCAGTAAATAATCCTCACTTATTCTACCCGTTGCGAGTAATCCATAGACTTTATCGGGAATTATAATTTTTGTGCCTTGAAATAGACGTTCACCATGACGACGTAGTTGCCCAAAAACCTGTGACCAGATAAGTTTTGTCCAAAAATGAGAGCGGTCAATCGCTAGGGTGAAATTTAATTCTTCAGAAGGTAAACGAAGCACTTTTAAGCCAAATTCCGCCGCTAAATCCTGAATAATTCCCAAAATAACGGGATGAGCGTGAAGATGTAAATGTCCATCGAGGTGAGACATGGGCAACCCCGTTTCCTGAAATTTTTCTAATTGGGCGCGAATTTCTAGGGCTAACTCTTTTCGGGCTTCACGATTAAACTGATAAGTTAACCCTGCTTTGACAGGATCATTCAGAAAATTTCCGTCGCGATCGACTAAATGGGGAATTTTTTCATAGGGTAAGACCGATTGACCGCAAACCAGAACTAAGTGTAATCCAACTCCCAAATCAGGATGATTTTTCGCTAAATTGACCGCTTCTGTGCAAGCTTGTCCTGAGACCATAAGGCTGGTGCTGGTTAAAACCCCTTGCTCATGGGACTCAATAATCGCTTGATTGACGCTATCCGATAGCCCAAAATCATCCCCATTAATAATTAAATATTTGCTTTTCATGGTTTGTTGGAATTATTTTAGATTCAATCTTTAGAGTAGAAAATTTTAGCTCCCATAGAGCAAGAACAAACATCTCTTTTCCCCTGCGACGGTAGTGGTAAGATCGTCAATCAGGGTTTGATTATCTGAAACCCAATTTTTAGATTCCTAATTTCAAGCAATGGAGCTTTCACGATGACAAATCCAACCGTATTTTTTGATATTACTATTGACGGCAAAGAAAGTGGCCGTATAGAATTTGAGCTTTTTGCTGATGTTGTCCCTGGTACCGCCGAAAATTTCCGTCAACTATGTACGGGAGAAGCGGGTTTTGGCTACAAAGATAGCGGTTTCCATCGCATTATCCCCCAGTTTATGTTGCAAGGCGGAGATTTTACCAATCATAATGGTACAGGTGGCAAATCCATTTATGGAAATAAATTTGATGATGAAAACTTTCAACTAAAGCATACGGGCGCGGGAATTCTTTCCATGGCCAATGCGGGGCCAAATACCAATGGTTCTCAGTTTTTTATTTGTACGGTTCCCTGTGGTTGGTTAGACGGTAAGCACGTTGTTTTTGGCAAAGTAATTAAGGGATTAGAGCTTGTCACCGCGATCGAAAAGTTGGGAACAGATTCAGGAAAACCCAAGGCGAAAGTTGTGATTGCTGATTGTGGTCAACTTTAGACTTAAACCCACGTACTAAACTGAATTTTATAGTGTGTGGGCATTTGTTTTCATCGCGATCGCCTTTTAATTAATCTCTGAAAAAGCGATCGCCGTTTATGTAATGTAATTCTGAAATGTGATCGCTGTTTTATTGTTTTTGAGAATGCGATCGCCTTTTAACCCATCAATTGGGTGACACTATTAGCCCAAAAATTGTGCAAAAATAGTTTAATAAACTCCAAAAAACTGATGGTATAAAATCTTTTAAGAAGAAACAATTGGAGAGTCAGCAACAGGAACTAAACTACTTTTAATTAAAAGCTTTTTGAGTGCTTTAATTAAACGATAAGCTTGATGTTCATACAAAATAATAGGAATAGTTTGAGGAACATTATTCAAAAAATTTCTCGCACTACTTAGCTTACAACCTGTAATACGAGAAATGGTATTGGCTCCTTCAAATTTAGCATCGTCAGATAAAATCTCTTCTAGCCTAACTTGCCAACAATGTAATTCTTCTTTTGGTTCTCCCTTTTCTATTCGCTGTAAACCTTCCCCCGTTGCTAATACGACAATGCGATCGCCGACTCGTAGCTGGAGATCGTCGGAGGGCATTAATCGAGAAGTTTCTAGCGGAGACTGATGCAGAATTACCACCACCCCATAACCGTAGGCAACTTGACTAATTAATAACCCATGCAACGTATCTGTTTCTTCAATTTCATATTCAGTCACCAAAATAGTGTGATTATTTTGTCGAAATAAACTGAGAATATTTTCTCCAAAAGCCGCACCAGCAAAAGCTTCAGCCGCAACTCCATAGACACTGATAACCTGGGTTTTTTCTAATAACTGAGTCAGATGATCGGTCAGACCCTTGCCAATGGTTCCAATAACTAGATGACTATTCGGACAAATCGTTCTGCTGGTTAAAGCAATTTCTAAATTCATCAATTCATTTTCTGTCGTCACCATAACACTACGAGCGGTTGGCAAATTGGCCATCGATAAAGATTCTTTTAAATTGCCACTAATTAGGGGAATATTGGGCAGAAGTGATCGATCAAACTCATTGCTAAAAGTAATGGCGACAACTTCTTTATTTAATTCCTTTAAAAGATTAATCACTTTTTGTCCAACTCTTTCTAATCCAATAATAACAAAGTGTTCTCCTTCAGGAACAGGGGGACGATTTTGATTCAAATCAAATTTAATAGATAGCAGATTCTCCGTGATAGAAGCATATAAAATACCAACAAAGGCTGTTCCCGCTAAGGTTAAGAGTAAGGCAAATAACTGTAACCACCAAGGGATTTCAACTACGGGTTGAAATTGCCCAAATAAATCACCAAATCCTCCTAAAAGAAGTATAATCGTTCCATAGAATGCGTAAAGCCAAGGAACATCAGTGTAATAATAATGAAATAAAATTGTACCAATTAATAAAAGAAATGTAACAAGGAAAAAACTAAGGCTTATAATATTTTTAGTTTGGGTTAATAAACTAGGCTTAGTAAGTTTTTTTTGTTGCGTTTTTAAGACTTTAATTACTTTATAAAAAAGATTTTTTTCGCGATTTTTAGATTGGAACTTATAAAGTTGGGATTGATCCTTTGCCACAGAGAATTTATCAACAATTTCAATATAGATCAGAGTATCTCCTATTTGGACAGTTGTATCTGGTCGCCATTGATGAAACTGAGAATTACCTGGATTAGAAATGGATTGATAGGAGAGAATTCTTCGATTTCTAGTATTTAATTCCTGAATTAATCGATTATGAAACCCTGCATCTTCAGACTTAACCAGATGTTTCACAACCTGAAGTTTTTGTCTATCTAAACTAAAAAAGCCCAGGATATCTCCCCTTAAACCTGCTATTACAAAGGCCGCTACGGTGAGTTGGGTCGGTTCAGCGATAAAAATATTTCCTAATTGTTCACTTAATAATTGATTAAGATTCTCTTGGGCAGAACGGAGAACTAGGTGAATGTTGGGATTAATTTCCCTGGCGATTAACGCCGTTTGAAAATTCACTTCTTCATTACTAGTAACAATCAGAATTCCTCGACATTTTTCAATATTTGCTTGTTGCAATATTGCCATTTCTCGACAGTCACCAATAATGACTTTTTCTAATAATTGAGGTAAGTTTGGAATTTCCCAATAGGGAGGGGGTGATTGTTCGATACCAATAATTTTAATGCCAAATTCTTTGAGAGCTACGACACAATTTTGACCTAAGCTTCCTAGTCCACAAACAATAAAACTATCTAGGTCTTTGGGGGATTGAGAATTATTAATCAAATATTCTAGTGACATAATGATGAAAGATTAGGGAATAATTGATTACTGGCGGCGTAAAACTATTTGAAAAGAGTTGGATTTCGATACCAATATTATACTGAAATTTCGTTGTTTCTCAAGCCTCAGTTCATGTTTGAAGAATTTTTCTGGATATGATTCTACAATTATACCCAACCGAGATCGCCTCTTTCCTGCTGAGATTTAATCCCGACTATTATCCGATTTTGTATCATTTGAACAAAAAATTAGAAGAATCTAAGTATAATTCCCCAAAGGCTGATTGAAAACCTTAAGGAATATACTCATTATGAGCAGCTATCAACTAGATCCCCGTCAAACCATTATCGTGGCCATTTTAGTTTTATACCTGGGAAAGTATTTAACGGCGCGAATTAAATTTTTACAAGACTTTAATATCCCTGGTGCGGTATCAGGAGGGGTTATCGCTTCCTTCGTGTTTGGTTTATCTTTTGTTCTCTTCAAGCTTCAGATTAACTTCGATCTCCAAGGTCGTGATGCTTTCTTGATTATTTTCTTCTCTACTATTGGCCTTTCTTCTCGAATAAAAACACTTTTTCAGGGAGGAAAACCCCTCCTTATTTTATTAATTGGTGCGCTAGTTTATCTTTCCATTCAAAACTTGACGGGAGTTGGTGTCGCCGCATTATTGGGATTAAAGTTACCTATTGGTTTACTGTCAGGGACAATTTCTCTAACGGGAGGACATGGAACCGTCGTTGCTTGGTCTTCTATTTTTAAGGATAATCACGGAATTCCCAATGCCTCTGAAATTGGGGTTGCTAGTGCTACTTTTGGCTTAGTTATGGGGGGAATCATTGGCGGCCCCGTTGCAAAATTTTTGATTATTAGACACCGACTCCAAGCTAAGGATTATGACGAAAATCTAACCGTTGGTATCAAGCATGGCCAGCGTCACGTCCAGATTGATTATGATACAATGCTTAATTCTATTCTGGTTATTGCGGTTACGATTGGTTTGGGCAGTCAAATTAATACGTTAATTTCTTTGTCTGGTCTAAAATTGCCTCTTTTTGTGACATCTATTTTAGCGGGAATTTTTCTGACTAATACGATCCCTTTCTTCTTCAAACGCTTTCCCTGGCCGACAGATACCCCTTCCCTTGCTCTCATTTCTGATGTTAGTTTAGGTTTATTCCTGGCGATATCTTTAATGAGTTTACAGCTATGGACTTTGGTGAACATTGCTGGCCCGATTACTGTGATCTTGTTGGTACAGACGCTTGTTCTGATTGCCTATACAGTTTTCATCCTGTTTCCCGTGATGGGCAAGAATTATGATGCGGCAGTCTGCTCGGCGGGATATTTGGGCTTGGCTTTGGGAGCTACCCCCACCGCGATCGCCAACATGACAGCAGTTACCCGACAAATGGGAGCTTCACCGCAATCGTTTATCATTGTTCCCCTAGTGGGAGCGTTCTTTATTGATATTGCTAATGCGTTTATTATCCAGAATTTCTTGAATGTTGTTGGTTGAATTTGACGATGAACTCAACAATACAAGATACGCGATCGCCTTTTAATTAATCTCTAAAAAAGCGATCGCGCGAGTAAATTGAATCTGTCTTGTTTTCTAGTTCTAGCCCACCATCGTCACACTGGAGGCAAAAATGGCAACAGCAATCAATCCACCGACTAAGAAAACAGTGATCACCGTTCAATACCTTTGCCAATTTAGTCCAGAGAGTAGAGAAGACTTTAACGGTAAACTTTCTTTCAAGCGAGGCTTGGCAAAAGTAGTAATCCTAAAAAATTCCGTTAAGGTTTTCCGAAAGGTTTTTTTTAATGTATCCTTT
>JBEIFD010000118.1:0-8803 GCA_040382535.1 Merismopediaceae cyanobacterium | reverse complement strand
TGCTGCGGCCACATAGGCATCTAATTTGGAAAGGGGAATGCCGACTCGTTTTTCTAAAACTGCTAAAATTTGTTGTAAACGACTGTAATCTAAGCCTGTGGTAGATCGGCGGGGAGAAGGGTAACTGGTAGGACTGACTAGGGCCTGTAACTCCACCACAATGGGACGGGTTCCTTCACAGGCCACAATGGTCGCCGTCCCTGGACTGGATTCTTCCCGATTGCCCAGAAATAATTCCGAGGGATTTTCGACCTCAGCAAGCCCCTCTTCTACCATTTCAAAAATACCGATTTCATGGGTCGCTCCAAAGCGATTTTTGACCGATCGCAGCAATCGATGGGAGGCATAGCGATCGCCCTGAAAATATAACACCGTATCAACCAAGTGTTCTAAAACCTTTGGCCCTGCGATCGCGCCTTCCTTGGTGACATGACCCACAATAAACAGACTAATATTTTCCCGTTTCGCCACCTGCATCAAAATCGAAGTACATTCCCTCACCTGAGCAACGGAGCCTGGGGCAGAGCTTAGAGCCGCATAGTAGAGATTTTGAATACTATCAATAACGGCAAGCTGGGGCTTGAGAGCTTCCAATTCCCGCAAAATTTCGTCTAAATCGGTTTCGGGCAACACATACAAACGGGAATCCGTATCCAAATTTTGATCCAATTCAACGGATTTTTTAACTTTCCCCCTAACTTCCGTCCCTTGAGTTACTCCCAAACGAGAGGCCCGTAATTTAATTTGTTGGGCGGATTCCTCGGCGGAAACGTATAAAATCCTCGATAAGCGTTTAGCCAATTGATAAGCAACCTGTAACAAAAGGGTTGATTTGCCGATGCCTGGATCGCCCCCAATCAGAACCAAGGCTCCAGGCACAATACCACCGCCTAAAACACGGTCTAATTCCCCATAACCAGACAAATAACGGGTTTGATCATGGTCACGAATTTGGGAAAATTTGAGAGCAGCACGGGCTTGGGCGGGGTCAGAAGTTTTGGAAGTGGATCGTATGCCGCGATTTACGCCGCCTGCTGGGGAAGAATTAATGATTTGTTCCTGTAAACTGCCATAAACCCCACAACTCGGACATTTTCCATACCATTGGGGAGAATCTCCGCCACAGGCGTTACAGACATAAAGCGATCGCGGTTTTGCCATTTTCGTTTCTCTATAGAAAAATAAAGATTCTTCAAGATTTATGATCTAAATTTGGTTTATGCTAGACATTGAAAGCATCCTTGGCTTGCTGTCGGGAGTCATATTTACGGCTCTTAGAAAGCAAAATAGTCACAGGAAAGCGATACAAAGAGAGAAAATTACTAATCAACGTAACTTAAAGATTAGCAATTTTACTTAATAATTAAGGAGCGTTGAGTAAATTGGAACCCCATAAAGAAAAAATTCTTGTTGTCGATGACGAAGCTAGTATTCGTCGTATTTTGGAAACTCGTTTGTCCATGATTGGCTACGATGTGGTCACCGCCGCCGATGGAGAAGAAGCGATCGCCATTTTCCACAAAACCGAACCCGATCTAGTGGTACTCGATGTCATGATGCCCAAACTCGATGGCTACGGGGTTTGTCAAGAATTACGCAAAGAGTCCGATATTCCCATTATCATGTTAACGGCCCTCGGTGATGTGGCAGACAGGATCACGGGACTAGAACTGGGAGCCGACGATTATGTCGTCAAACCCTTCTCTCCCAAGGAATTGGAAGCCCGAATTCGCTCCGTTTTACGCCGAGTGGATAAAAATGGAATGCCTGGAATTCCCAGTTCAGGAGTCATTCAAGTCACGTCCATCCGCATTGACACCAATAAACGTCAAGTTTATAAAGGCGATGAGCGTATCCGTCTTACGGGCATGGAATTCAGCCTGTTGGAATTATTAGTCGGTCGGTCAGGAGAAGCCTTTTCCCGTTCGGATATCCTTCAGGAAGTTTGGGGCTATACACCCGAACGTCATGTGGATACCAGGGTGGTAGATGTCCATATTTCTCGATTAAGAGCTAAATTAGAAGATGATCCCAGTAATCCTGAACTGATTCTCACTGCCAGAGGAACAGGTTATCTCTTTCAACGCATTTTAGAGCCTGGAGAAGAACCCTAATGGATCTGTCCAGCGATCGCCCATGAAAAAAGATCCTAATCTAATTGTGCGTCTAATCCCGTTAATTGCAGGCGCGATCGGTAGTATTTTATTACTGATCAATCGATTAACAACGGTGGAATTAACTCCCTCTCAAGCGCGCTCCGATGTGGTGGGGGTTATTCTTTCAGGAATGTTAGCCCTCGTCTGGTTAATTTGGCAACAGGTTCAACCCGTCCCCCCCGATGCTGTGACGTTAATCGGTGAGGAAGGGCTAGAATTTGTGCCTGATTTATCGGATACGGTGAAAATTGAGTTAGCGTGGGCATCCCATTTATTGTTAACTAATACGGTTACAAAATCTTTGATTGTCTATTATCAAGGTCGGGTATTATTGCGACGGGGAATTTTAGGCATTAATTCAGAAGTCAATCCAGGTATTATTGTTAAACGAGTTTTAGAAACTCAAAAGCCTGTTTATTTAGTCAATTTAAACCTATATCCAGGAAAAGTAGAATTTGATTATTTACCCGAAAATACCCAGGGTTTAATTTGTCAACCAATGGGCAAAGAAGGGGTTTTGATTCTAGCAGCAAATGTTCCCCGTAGTTATACTAAACAAGATGAAAATTGGATTGAAGGAATTGCGAATAAATTAGGAAATACCCTAGATCAAGGACTTATTTAACTAATTTTCCCATCTTAATCTTATTCATCACCGCCGCCGATGCCGATACCTGTATTATAAATTTCCGCATTCTTGATATTGATACCATCCATCGCAGCCCCTGTCACATCGGCATCGTAGAGCTTGGCGTAGGCAAAATCAGCTTTCTTCAAGTTTGCATTATTCAAGCTGGCATTGGTGACCATTGCATTTTGCAAACTAGCCCCTTGTAAATTCGCGCCTGTCAAATCAGCTCCTTCCAAGTTGGCTTCAGCTAGATTCGCGTCCCGAAGATTGGCATTCCGTAAATCAGCTCCAATTAAATGGGCTCCTGACAGATCCGCTCCTTGTAAATCACAGCGAGCGCACTCTCCAGTCTCTAATAGTTGCTTCACCTGATTTAGATTTTCCGCTTTAACAGGGTTACTCAAGACGAGGGGGACAATCAGGGCTAACGTGGCAATCAGTGAACGTTTCATAATATTTATCCTCTTGCTCCTCACGGTTTATATCTTCATACTATCGATCTTCTTTAGTCAAAACTTCACCCAGTTGGGCTATTTTCGCTAGGGTCAGGAATTATTCGCGTAGTTTCTAGGATTCACGTATGAACAAAGAACATGATCTAGGGAGTCTGGACGATAGCAGGATTGCCACAGTCTGCAAAAATATACTCACAGATAACTAACAGAAGGGAATAAATTTCTTTGATCATTAACTTTGCTTGCTGTATTTTCCTGTAGACGCGATAATCATATAGTGGATTATAATTTAGAAACTTAACTTGAGAAAATATTTTGCGATAAATTTTTCTTGATTCTTATTTTTCAATCACTAAAGTATTAGATGTAATTATGTCAATGGAATAATTAGGCTTCTTCTCTATTCAGTTTTTAGACACAAATATCTTAGTCTCTAACTCAAAATATTCAACAATTATGAATTTATATCGCTTAGTTTATAGTAGTCAGGCGAGTTTGGAATTAAGCCCTGAAAATTTACAAGAAATTTCAACAGTTTCTCAGAAAAATAATCAGCTTGATGGCATTACAGGATTACTTTGCTATAGTGATTTAATGTTTTTGCAAATTCTAGAGGGTGAGCATCAACAAGTTAGTAAAACCTATCACCGCATCGTAGGAGATAAACGTCATCACACACCCATATTAATAGAATGTGTCCCGATTAAAAATCGATTATTTGAAATTTGGTCAATGCAGACCATCAGCCTGAGTGATTTAGCCGATAGTCAAATCAATACTTTAATTTTAAAATATTCTGGTTCTCCTAAATTTAAACCCAACGGGATGAGTCCTAAGCAATGCCTCAATTTTATGAAAGAAGTTGCTAATATTTATCAATTATCTGACAGTCTGACAATCGATTTTTAGATTTTGATTTAGACATGAAGACTTCTAAGAAACTTGAAAAATTGTATTGACATAGTGGTTCAAAAAACTTTTGGGTATTATAATATTTATAATTTAAACTTTACAACCTAAAGATTATGGAACCATCGGAAATACAGAGTAAAAAAACATCTGCAGGAATTTGCGCTATTCTCCTTGGGGGACTTGGTGTACACAAGTTTATCTTGGGTTATACCAATGCGGGGATCATCACAATTCTCATTTCTGTGTTGACTTGCGGGGCAGGGGCCGCCTTTATGGGAATTATTGGTCTGGTCGAAGGAATCATTTACCTAACCATGACAGATGCACAATTCTATGAAACCTATATTGCAAATAAAAAAGAGTGGTTTTAGGCCTGATTTAGAACCCAGACTCAAAGATCAAATTTTAAAGCCACAAGAACGGAAACATCGTTGGACAATTTTAGGGGTTGCTTCGTCTATTCCTACTTTTTTGCTTTTCTCTAGATTCGGGTTGACCCAAAAATTCTGGACTTGTCCCTTTTTTAAGTTCACAGGAATTCCCTGTCCGAGTTGTGGCATAACCCGATCGCTAATTGCTTTGTCCGAGGGAGATATCCCATCTTCTTTTCAATATCATAGTTTTGGGCTGGTTTTAACCGCGATCGCGACGGTGACGATTCCCTATCTTTTGACGGAATTGATCCTGAATAAAAAATTTTCTAATCCTTTACTAAAATTTTTTGTTAATCGTCCTAGTCAATGGATATTAGGAATTATGTTTTTAAGTTATTATTTTTATCGTTTGAGGATGGGATACCCCGCTATTTTTTATGAAGCTTTTTCTTAAAAAAACATATTCATTAAATCTTATTTTTGCCTTACTGGGCCTTGTTTATTATACGGGAATTTCTTCTACAAATTTTCTATTTTGGCAAAAAGAAATCGCTTTTATCTTTCCTCTCCAACTTTTCGCGATCGCCTATATTCTTTGGTTTCATCGCAGAAATAAAAATAAATCCTAAAAACAGAATACCCACCTACGGAGGCGGGCATTAAGACCGATACAAACGATTTGGACTCTGAAAAAAAGATTCAAACAAGGTAACGAATAAAGGTTTACTGGATAGGTGCAATATCTTTGAAAATAAATCGAACACCAACATATTTACGCTGTAATCGTTATGGACTAAGCAAACCCTATAGATCATAATAAAACTGAACCTATGGGAGCAAAACTATCGTGTTTAAGAGGTGTCGTTCAAAAATACTGCGGTGAGTAGAGCAGGAAGGTACAGACTCTATTCTCTGGGGGTTTGTAGAAGATTGTGTTGACTTCTTTGTACCTATTCCTTAAGCTATCACTTAAATATTTTCATTGGGGAAAGTGTTAAGTTATTGTTACTTTTTTGATTGTCTTTATTCGAGATTGTCTTGAAAAATTGCGATCGCTAATATAAAACTGAAAACAAAAGCGCGATCGCCTGATACCATACTGGATGAAAGTTTATTCTTGTTTTTGCCATGACTAGCTCAACATCTTCCTTTTCTCGCTCAAAAAAACGCCTAGCCGTGCCGCGTTGGTTAGAAAGGTTCATGGCAATCCTGATTTTAATCAATTACCTATTAGTTATCTTTGATCTGAGCTATATTCCCCTACGGGATTTTTGGTTGCAAGGCAGAGTCCAGTTCTCGGTTAAAATTGGCCCCTTTCAGAAAAAAATTCCCAGACAACCCTTGAGAGTGCTACCGATTTCTATTGCGCCTTGGTATGACTGGGTGAAAGGCATCGAACCCTATCGCAGTACAGAGCAATATTTAGAGCGGGTGGATCAATTAATTCAAAAAGTCGCTCTCAATCCCGAAAGCATTGAAGGAACACAGACTGTCCCTAAAAATAAACCCACACTAAAACCTTCCGAGAAAAGTGATACGGTTGAGGAAATATTGGCGGATTTACGAGAAAGAAGTGCGGCCATGATTCAGACAAATCCTTTTCAATTAGCCAATAAAACAGGGGCATTAGAAACGATTAAAAATAGAATGCGATCGCGGGTATTCGGTACAACCAATGCTTCGGCGACCCAATCTTTTAAAAAGTTTTGGACAAAAGAATATTTACTCGAAAATGGCTTTAGTAATGAGTTGATGTTTTTTTATCGGGAAATTCGCCCTTTAATAGAGACTAATTATTTCCGAGCTTGGGGAGAAAATAACCAACCTATTGATAATTTTCCCCTGATTGATTTTCCCTTTTTTGTTATCTTTTTATCGGATTTTCTGATCCGAACCCGTCTGATTAGTTTTCGTTATTCAGAAGTTAGCTGGTTTGATGCCATGCTCTGGCGTTGGTATGATGCCTTTTTATTCATTCCTGTCTTTCGTTGGTTGAGAATTATTCCCTTAGTCATTCATTTAGATCAGGCTGAACTCATCAATTTAAAGAAAATTAGAAGCCAAGCGGTTCAGGGTTTTGTGGCGATTATTGCCCAGGAAATGACGGAAATTTTAGTGATTCGGATTATTGATCAAATTCAAGATCTCATTCGTCAGGGAAAACTCAGTGAAATATTGAGTAAACAGGGTCAGAAAGCCTATTTAGATATTAATGAAAAGAATGAAATTGTTGAAATTACTCGCATTGTCTCCCAGGTAATGTTGGAGAAGGTTCTGCCCCAAATTCAACCCGATGTAGAGAAGTTTTTGATTTACAATATTGAGCAAATTCTTAGCCAATCTACTCCCTATCAACAATTACAGGTTTTACCTGGAGTGCGATCGCTGCAAACCCAAATGATGAATCAAATTATTGGGCAACTCTATGAACGAACCCTAGAAGCCTTGCAATCCTTGCTTAAACAAGATCCTGTCTTTGATGAGTTATTAGAAAATTTAGTGGAAAATTTGCGTCAGACAACCCATCGAGAAATGACCGCAAAACGAAGTTTCTCTACTATTGAAACATTATTAACGGAACTAATGGAAGAAGTCAAAATTAATTACGTCACACAACTTTCTCAAACAGATATTGATCGCATCGTAGAAGAAAGTCGTGCTTTACGTCAGATACATCGTTCAGAGAAAAAATAAGCATAAAAAAAGGGACTACTAGAGAACCCTTTGAAAAGTTAAAAATTCTAACAGAAAATTTTAAATTAATGCTAGTAATAATTCTTTCACATGACGGAAGCGATCGGAATAACTCCGCAAGACTTCGATCGCAAACATGGGGGTTTGTTGGACGGCAAAAAGGAAATGATGTTGATCCATTGGCCCCAATAAGCAATCTGTTTTAGCGATCGCCGTAGAAGTCCGAACGTGATCAGAATGGAGTAAAGCTCCCTCTCCAAAAATATCTCCTTTTTCTAAGGTTTCGATCAGCTTCTCTTTGAGATATAAATCGACTTCTCCTTCGAGAATCCCATACATAAAGGTTTCTTGCGCTCCTTCATGGAAAATCACTTCTCCCGCTTTGAAAGCCAGTTCGGGACGATTTTCAAACAATTTAACGGTATCAATGGGTGTAAGCATAAATTAAGACTCCGAAGTATTGGATGAAGGTTTGAACTCTTCAATCATTTTCTCAGTATGTAGCACCGTGTCAACCGTTGAGATCGCATTATTGAGGACATGGAAAAACGTCATTTTCTCATTTACATCCTTAATCTGTTGGTGTAACGCCTCTTCCGCCGACGCATCGGTGGTCGATTCTAGCCGACTGAGAAGACTTCCGTGCGTAATTTTGTAATAAGACTGCATATCCCGAAAATAATTATGCAGTTCCGTCACCAGGGCTAAAACGGATTGATCTGCGATCGCTAATTCAGGCTTCTTGTTTTCCATGCGGCTTAATTAAAGGGTAAAATTGATTGTCTGCAACTATCCTATCGGTTTTTGGAATAGTTGCAACAGCTCACTCTCTTCCCAAAATTAAAAGAGAACTAAGTTTAACCTGATTTTTCCAAAATTTTCGCAGGAACTAAAACAATTATGGCTAACTTTTATGCGTTGTTGATCGGAATTGATTATTATGAGCCAAATCCCTACTATAAAAGTCTTAAGGGAGCAGTACGAGATATTGATAAAGTGGCGAGTTATTTGGAGAAATCGTTACAAATTCAAGCTGAACAAATTATTCGATTAACTTCTCCTTTACCTGATAAAAATTCCCTCGCCGATGTGCGATCGCTGCGTCTGGAAAGGCCGCCCACCTATCAAAATATTGTGGAGGCGTTTAACACGATTACGGAAACGGCTCAAGCCCAGGATTTGGTTTATATTCACTATTCAGGTCATGGGGGACGGGTTAAAACCATTTTTCCAGACTTGAAGGGAGAAGGGCAGTTTGATGAGGGTTTAGTGCCGATGGATGTGGGCGATCGCGGTTCAGGAAAATACAATTTTCAATAGAAGCCGTGCTAACGTTAGCAAATAATCGGCTTCTTCGAGGGGACGAAACTTTAAATGAGCGATCGCCGAACTATCCTGATTTTGTCTGCTAATCCCAAGGGGACAAATCCGTTGCGTCTGGGTGAAGAGATAAGGGAAATCAAAGAGGGTCTGAGACGATCAAAATATCGTGATCTTTTCCAAGTCGAAACCGCAGAGGCTGTTCGCGTTGGTGATATACAAAGGGCGATGTTGGACTACGAGCCAAATATTGTTCACTTT
>JBEIFD010000117.1:0-8859 GCA_040382535.1 Merismopediaceae cyanobacterium | reverse complement strand
TTACGCAATTGACTCAAGCTTAGATCCGCCTTGTACAGATTGCAATTTTCTAGGTTGGCTCCCCGCAGATCTGCCCCCGTTAGGTCAGCGCGACTCAGATTCGCTCCTGTTAAATCCAGCCCACTGAGATCGGCTCCACTGAGATCGACTCGGTTGAGATTTGCCCCTGTTAAATCGGCTCCCAGCAGGTTAGCTTCACAAAGGACGGCTCCTCTCAATTCGGCATGGGTTAGACGGGCTTGCTTGAGGTTAGCATTGGCTAAATTTGCGTTAACTAGGATTGCTGAGGTTAAATCTCCCCAACTGAGATCGGCATAACTCAGATCGGCTCCTGATAAATCGGCATTCATTAATTTGGAAGTAATCAGTCGAGCGTAGTTCAAATCCGTTCGATTAAGGTTGGCATAACTCAAATTGCTTCCACTCAAGTTTGCCCCATTTAAATCGGCTCGACTCAGGTTAATTTCACTCAAATCGACTTGGATAATATCGGCGTGTTGCAAGTCTAATCGACTAAAATCCCTTGATCCTTGGCCGTATTGCCAGATCAGTTGCTCAATATCCATAGGTCTCGCTTAGAGTTGGCCAAATAAAAAATATGCCTCTAAGTAATTCCGCTTGTAAGCGGTTGAGGGGATTCAGTATTCCAGTTTAAATAGGGTAATTGGTGGGCGGTACTATGAATATTTTCAATGTTTTGAACCAGTTGTCCACAACTATCCCAGGTTCCTGATATTAGCATTTTTCTGGCTCCTTCATTTATGTGAACAGAGATTTCAGAGCTTTGAGTGCGGATTGTCAGGGTTTCTAGATCAACGGCGATCGCGGCTTGGGGATCTTTTTCTAAAAGTGTTTGAAGTTTTTTAACATCCTCTTGGTTCGCTGTCAGACAGGGAACGCCATTGGCAATACAATTTCCAAAGAAAATTTCGGCAAAACTTTCTCCCACGATCACCTGAATTCCCCATTTGATGATGGCTTGGGGGGCGTGTTCACGACTGGAGCCACAACCAAAGTTGCCATTGACGACTAAAATTTTTGCTCCTTGATATTGGGGTAAATCAAAGGCGTGTTGGCCCTGAAGTTGAATGCGATCATCGGCGAAAACTTTTTCTCCTAGTCCATCAAAGGTGACGGCTCGTAAAAAGCGGGCGGGAATAATGCGATCGGTGTCAATGTCGTTACCGCTTAGGGGAATGGCTCGACCGATAATTTGTTTAACTTGGCTCATAAATTTATGTCTCGTTTCTCGGAGTCTAGATTGGGATCATATTCTCTAGATTAGATCACAATGCTTCAATTCTAACGATGCTATCTTCAATTATCAATGTGCGTGACCTCTAGTTGATGAAGGATGGTATAATCAGGTTTCTACAGGGTTTAGAGAACAGGACAAAATGCGAGTTGCGATCAGGCTACAAAAAATTGGATATTTTTTAATTGGTCAGTTTTTTGGCAATTCCATAAGCATGAATCTCTTTTCGTGGCATTCGCGATCGCGTCACCCATCCCCTATCTATTTAATAAATCTTAACAGGGGGAATTCCTGCTAAATCCAGAATTTGGGGAACCAGATCCTCCCGTTTAATCGCCATTAGATGTACACCCTGACAAAGATCTTTAGCCAATAGAACCTGTTCGGCGGCAATTTTCACCCCTTCTTGTAAAGGATCACTGGCTTGAGCCAGCCTTTGGATAATATCATCAGGAATTTGGACACCAGGAACATTTTTATTGATAAATTGAGCATTTTTGGCCGATTTCAATAGAAAAATTCCCGCTAAAATGGGCTTATCACAACCAACCGCCACTTGATTCATAAATTTGTCAAATCGTTCAAAATCCGTAATTAATTGACTCTGAAAAAATTGCGCTCCTGCGGCTAATTTCCGTTCAAAGCGTTGCTGTAAACCCGACCAGCTTGGGGATTGGGGATCGACTGCCGCTCCTGCAAATAAATCCAATGCTTCATCGGGTAAAGGTTTTTGATTATAGTCAAATCCTGAATTGAGTTTCTCGATCAGTTGCAATAATCGCACGGATTCGAGATCAAACACGGCCTTAGCTTTGGGATAATCACCCGCTTTCATGGGATCGCCCGTTAATGCCAAAATATTACCAATTCCCAAGGCATAGGCTCCCATTAAGTCCGCTTGCAAACCAATAATATTGCGATCGCGACAGGTGAACTGACAAATGGGTTCTATTCCATTTTTCTGTAAAATCAGGGAAGCCGCAAAGGAAGACATCCGTAAAACTGCCCTACTACCATCGGTCAAATTAACCGCGTGAACCCGTCCCTTGAGTCCCTGGGAAACTTCTAACATTCGTTGGGGATTGCCACCTTTGGGGGGTGTAACTTCGGCGGTAATTAAAAAATCCTGGGACGCGATCGCTTGACGAAATTGAGTAAGCATTTTTGGTAATTGATAATGAATAATTGATAATTGACAGTTGATACAAAAACTGTAGGGGCGTAAGGCTTACGCCCTTAATTACGATTAAATCTAAAATTTCGGCAAGAAACCCAAGGCATCTTTAACTCGAATCAGGGTTTCATTAGCAACGGTTTCGGCTTTGTTTTGCCCATCTTTTAAAACCGATTGCAAATACCCTTTATCATCCATAATCGATTGATATTTCTCCTGAATGGGTTTCAAGGATTCTATGACAGTTTCCGTTAACAAAGGTTTAAATTGTCCCCAACCCATGTCTTGAGCTTCGATCTCAACGTCTGATTTAGATTTACCCGAAAGAATACTATAAAGCGTTAATAAATTATTACATTCGGGACGGTCAGAATCATCAAAAACAAGACCTTTAATGGGATCGGTTTTACATTTTTTGATTTTTTTCTGAATAACATCAGGCGGATCTAAGAGATTAATTCGGCTCAGTTCTGACTCATCGGATTTGGACATTTTTTTCGTGCCGTCAGTCAAGCTCATCACCCTAGCTCCTTCTTTACGAATTAGCGGTTCGGGCAATTTTAAAACAGGTTTTTCTTTACTACCAAATTTATCATTAATACGAATAACAATATCTCTCGTCAGTTCTAAATGTTGTTTTTGGTCTTCTCCCACAGGCACTTTATCGGCATTATAAAGCAGAATATCCGCCGCCATAAGAACGGGATAATCTAGTAAACCTACGCTGACGTTTTCCCCTTGTTTGAGAGCTTTTTCTTTATATTGCGTCATGCGCTCCAACCAATTGAGAGGGGTAATACAATTTAATAACCAGGTCAGTTCACTGTGAGCAGAAACATGGGATTGGACAAAAATGGTGGAATATTGCAAATCAATACCACAGGCAAGATAGAGAGCCGCGATCGCGTAGGTATTTTGGGCCAATTGTTTGGGTTCGTGGGGAACGGTAATAGCGTGTAAATCCACCACACAGAAGAAATTATCGTAATCCTGTTGGTTTTCGGCCCAATTACGAATCGCACCTAAATAGTTTCCGAGATGTAGATTGCCCGTCGGTTGCACCCCAGACAGAATTCGTTGCTTGCCCATGCGTTGGTCTTTAAATGATTTTGTCGTTTAATTTTATAATTACTTTAGTCGTTTCTGTAAAGTTTTTTTACGCTCTTATAAGGGTATTCATCTGGGTAAAGTCTGCCCGATGTTTGTAAACAAGGGGTTTAAACCCCTTGCCTAGATCTTATTCAACTAGTTATCTCCTCCTATGCAACGCCCGATTTATCTGGATTACCAGGCAACTACCCCAATGGATGAACGGGTTTTAGCGGCAATGATGCCCTATTTTACCCAGTTTTTTGGCAATTCTTCTAGTCAACATCTCTACGGTTGGGAAGCGGATTCTGCCATCAAACAAGCCCGATCCGCGATCGCAGAGAGTATTAACGGAACTGCTGAAGAAATTATTTTTACCAGTGGCGCAACGGAGGGGAATAATTTAGCGATCAAGGGCGTTGCGGAGGCTTATTTTAATCAGGGAAAACATTTGATTACGGTTCAGACGGAACATCGCGCCATTCTTGATCCCTGTCGCTATTTGGAATCCCTGGGTTTTGAAGTGACCTATTTAGGAGTCGATGCAGAGGGATTGATTAATTTGACGCAATTAGAAGAATCAATTCGTCCCGATACGATTTTAGTTTCCATCATGGCAGCTAATAACGAAATTGGCGTTTTACAACCCCTCGCAGCCATTGGAGAAATTTGTCACCGTCATCAGGTTTTATTTCATACCGATGCGGCCCAGGCGATCGCCAAAATCCAGCTAGACGTGGAAAAAATGCAAATTGATCTGATGTCTTTCACCGCGCATAAGTTATACGGCCCCAAAGGGATTGGCGCGTTATACGTCCGAAAAAAGAATCCTAAAGTGGCGATCGCTCCCCAAATGCAAGGCGGCGGTCAGGAACAGGGTTTGCGGGCAGGAACGCTCTATACACCGCAAATTGTCGGTTTTGCTAAGGCCATTTTCCTGGGTTTAGCTGAAATGGAAAACGAGGCCCAACGTCAAACAGCGTTACGGGATAAACTCTGGAATACGATCAACACCCTAGACGGAATCCATCTCAATGGTCATCTATGCGATCGCTTACCAGGAAATTTAAACATCAGTATTGAGGGGGTAAAAGGAACGAGTTTACTGTTGGCTCTACAACCTGCGATCGCCCTTTCTTCGGGGTCAGCGTGTTCCGCATCTTCTGCTAATCCGTCCCATGTCTTAACGGCTTTAGGACGCTCTAAAAATTTAGCTCAAGCGTCATTACGTTTGGGATTAGGACGATTTACCACATCAGAAGAGGTTGAGTTAGCGGCGGAACAGATTATTAAAACCATTAAATCTCTTCGTTAATTGATTGATATTGTAATGAATCAATACAGTAGTCTTCCCAGGGTAAGGTAAGCTGTCACAAATTTAGATTGCATAATGATTCTGTTGAAAGTCTTGTAACAAGGGACTAAGCCTCTTGCCTGTATGTGTTTTAGATAATTAACAGCTTATTTCCGATGTTTCTAAAAAAAGGGTTTAACTCCCTTGCCGATATTACATTCAACTGCATACCGCTATAAACTTTGTGGAAAATTCTAGTAACAAATAATTCTTGACATTCTAAAATTAGTTGCCTATATTCCAAGGTATTTTAAAAATATTCATCTTTTTTATCTTATCATTTTTCTGTAATTATACAAAATAAGTTAATGATCTTTTTCGTTTTTCGTAATTAAATATCATAAAGATTTTAAGAAAAATAGCGAGTTGTAAATAAAATCAAACAATTCAAACTTTGATTACTAGGAGATAGCTAAACTAAAAGTAACAATCGAGGGTGAATACTATGGTAACTACAACTTTAGAAAAAACTGCTATTGACCTTAAAGAAAAATCTTTTGTTCTTTGGTTTGAAGAAGTGGGAACCCATGATGTGGGATTAGTGGGGGGAAAGAATTCTTCTTTGGGTGAAATGATTCAAGAATTGACGACTAAAGGCGTAAATGTCCCAGGCGGCTTTGCAACAACGGCCTATGCCTATCGTTATTTTATTGAATCTGCTGGATTAGAAGCTAAATTACGCAAGTTATTTGCCGATTTAAATGTCAAAAATTTACCGAATCTACAAAAACGAGCGAAAAAAGCACGGGCTTTGATCCTCAATACACCTTTTCCCCAAACGTTACAGGATGCGATCGCTGTTGCCTATACGGAAATGTGCGAACGCTATGGCGAAAATACCGATGTGGCAGTCCGTTCCAGCGCGACGGCAGAAGACTTACCCGAAGCGAGTTTTGCGGGTCAACAGGAAACCTATCTCAATGTGCATGGACTAAAAAGTGTTTTGGAATCTTGTCATAAATGTTTTGCCTCTTTGTTTACCGATCGCGCCATTTCCTATCGCCAGGAAAAGGGATTTGATCATTTAGCCGTTGCTCTTTCCGTCGGTGTGCAAAAAATGGTGCGTTCTGATTTGGCGACCTCTGGAGTCATGTTTTCTATTGATACAGAAACAGGGTTTAAAAATGCAGCTTTAATTACGGCGGCCTACGGATTAGGAGAAAATGTCGTGCAGGGTGCGGTTAATCCCGATGAATATTTTGTCTTTAAACCAACTCTTAAAACAGGTTTTAAACCCATTTTAGAAAAACGTTTGGGCAGTAAATCTATTAAGATGATTTACGAAACGGGTGGTAATAAGTTGACTAAAAATGTCGAAGTTCCCCAAGGCGATCGCGAACAATATTGCATTAATGATAATGAAATTTTACAACTCGCTCGCTGGGCCTGCATCATCGAAGACCACTATTCAAAAGTGCGCGGCATGGATACGCCGATGGATATTGAATGGGCAAAAGACGGCTTAACGGGTGAACTTTTTATTGTCCAAGCTCGTCCCGAAACGGTTCAGTCCCAAAAGTCCGCAAATATTATCAAAACCTACGAACTCAAGGAACACAGCACCGTTTTAGCCAGAGGTCGGAGTGTGGGAGCCGCGATCGGTCAGGGAAAAGCCCAGGTGATTCGTAATGTTTCCCAAATTAATCAGTTCCGCCCTGGGGAAGTTTTAATTACCAACCGCACCGATCCCGATTGGGAGCCGATCATGAAGCAAGCCAGCGCGATCGTGACAAATCAAGGGGGCAGGACTTGCTTTACGGGAGAAACTAAAATTCTGACGAATCAGGGTTTTATGAGCTTAAGCCAAATTCATGAACAGGGTTATCAAGGGCTATCTACTTTATCCCTAAATACTAAAACTCAAAAAATAGAATGGAAGCCGATTATTGATAGCATGAAACGCTCTTCTGCCACCATTGGAGTAAGTGTTTCGCAAACGGGTCGGGTAAAGGATAATACTCTGCGTTTAACTCCTGATCATAAAATGGTGAATCTGCGCGGCGGTGAGTACGTCAAAACGGAGATTCAAGAGATATTAGCGAATCAAGAAATGGTGCTGATTTCTCAAAGTATTCCAATGTTAGGAGATGGCAACAATCAAAAAGCCGATTTAGCCTATTTCTTAGGCGGAATTATTACCGACGGTTCCATTTATACTAGTCGAACTCACGGAGAAGTGCAATTTATTCAAAAGGATATTCCAGAGAAAGCGGCTTTTATTGCCACGATGCAGGAAAAAGCGACGACACTCTTTGGCAAATCTTTTACGCCTTATCAAAAGCCTGTTTCTTCTGGCTATATTCGCGGAGAAAAAGTCATAGGTCAAGCAACAGCCTATCGTTTGCATTCCAAATCTATTGCCTATGAAGTCCAAGCTAAAGAACAACAAATTGTCCAAATGTTGCTAGAAAATGAAGCAGAAGTTGCCTATCAATTTTTAGCAGGGGTAATTGATGGAGATGGTTGTTATGCAAATAATCGTATTAACATCTATATTTCAGAAGAAAATTTGTTGCAGGCAGTAATGATTGCTTGTCTGAAAATTAATACTGTTCCCCAAGTCACTAACAATCGCCATATTCATAATGTGCAGATTGTGGAAAAAGTAGCAGAAATTCTTAGCTATACCCAACGAGTTAAAGGAGATATTTCACCTCGCACCATTCAAACTCGCTTTTTCGCAACTAAACAATTATTTGACGGGGAAGTTAAAGGGCAAATTAAACTTCGTAAGGATAATAATTTCCTGATTTCTGATCAACAATTGCAAGCAATGGGTCAATTTGAGTCTCTGCTCAACAGTGATCTGCGAATGCAACGGGTGATTCCAGTAGAAGATTCGCAAGCGGGTGATGTTTATAACATTACAGTTGCCGATCATCATAATTATGTGGTCTTTACGAAAAAATATACACCGATTGTTGTGTGTAACTGTCATGCAGCGATCATTGCCCGTGAGATGGGAATTCCCGCGATTGTGGGTTGTAATGATGCCACTGAAAAGATTTCAACGGGTCAGGATGTAACGATCTCCTGTTCCGAGGGGGATGAAGGTCACGTTTTCACAGGCTTGTTACCCTACGAAGTCCATGAAACCGCCTTAGACAATTTACCCCGCACTAAGACCCAAATCTTGATGAATGTGGGGAATCCAGAGCAAGCCTTCGGTTTTGCGAGTTATCCCGCCGATGGAGTTGGTTTAGCCCGTTTAGAGTTCATTATTGCTAATCATATTAAGGCCCATCCCTTGGCTTTAATGAAATTTGATGAATTAGAAGACCCTGCGGCCAAAGCGGAAATTGCTGAGTTAACCAAGCTTTATGAAGGCGATCGCGCCCAGTTCTTTGTGGATAAGTTGGCAAGGGGAGTGGCGATGATTGCGGCGGCTTTTTATCCCAAACCCGTTGTCGTCCGTATGTCGGATTTCAAATCCAATGAGTACGCCAATTTGCTCGGTGGTCGTCAGTTTGAACCCAAGGAAGAAAACCCGATGATCGGCTGGCGGGGTGCGTCTCGTTACTATGATCCGAACTATCGTGAAGCTTATGCCTTGGAATGTAAGGCTCTAAAAATCGTCCGCGATGAGATGGGTTTAACCAATGTGATTCCTATGATTCCTTTCTGTCGCACCCCTGATGAAGGTCGGAAGGTGATTGCAGAGATGGAAAAAAACGGTTTGAAACAAGGGGAAAACGGCTTACAAATCTATGTGATGTGTGAGTTGCCCAGCAATGTTATTCTCGCCGATGAGTTTAGCAAAGTGTTTGACGGTTTCTCCATTGGTTCCAATGATTTGACCCAATTAACATTAGGTTTAGACCGTGATTCTTCCTTGGTTGCCCACCTATTTGATGAACGCAATGAGGGGGTTAAACGCATGGTTAAAATGGCGATCGAGACTGCCAAAGCCAATGGTCGTAAGATCGGGATTTGTGGTCAGGCTCCCTCGGATTATCCAGAGTTTGCGGAGTTCTTGGTTGAGCTTGG
>JBEIFD010000116.1:0-8864 GCA_040382535.1 Merismopediaceae cyanobacterium | reverse complement strand
GTTACTTTTCAAGTCAAACATCTATGTGTGGGGGATTTTGCGAGTTTTGCCAAAATTTTTGCAGGCTTTTATTTTGGCAAAGGTATTGAATGGGATAACCCGTTTTTTCTAATAAAGCCAGTAATTTATCTTCTAAATCAAAACGATTGAATTCGACTCCTGCTAAGATGACGGGACGCTCGGCTTTTTCCAGTAAACTGACTGCTTCTTCAACGGCTTCTGCTAGGGCATTGATATCGGTTAATTTGGCGGGTTGTTGGGAGGGAATCGTCGGCGGTGGACAGGGCTGATTAACCAAATCCATCGGAATTTCAATATAAACAGGCCGTTTGTGATGAATACACGCCGCGAGGGTTTGTTCGATTTGATTAGCCGCTTGACTGGCATCGGTTAAGCTCACCGCCGCTACAGTGGCTTTTTCCATGATCGACAATTGCAGATTATAATCCCCCGTTGTGTGGTGTAAGAGCAGATTTCTTTGTCTGAGCGATCGATTCGGTGCGCCACTAATGACGATCAAAGGAACCCTTTCGGCGTAGGCTCCGACGACTGCATTGATGAGGCTGAGTCCCCCCACTCCGTAGGTAATACAAACGGCTCCTAATCCCTTGATGCGGGCGTAGGCATCGGCGGCATAACCTGCATTCAGTTCATTACAGGTGCAAACCAATTCCAAAGGGCTACGGAGCATAACGTCCATGAATTCCAGTACATAATCGCCTGGAACCCCAAAAACCTGGTCAACTCCCAAAGATTTAACGCGATCGCAGAGATATTCACCAACAGTCAACATAAGCTTAAAGCCATAAAAGAGTTGTTTCTAATTTAGCCTGAATTTTTCGGATGTCGTTGGATTATTTAACTGGGTCAAAAAACGAACCCTTGGTAGGGGTAATTCATGAATTACCCTTACTCAATTCTTGGAAATGTCTATTAGGTGAATCTACTTTTTATCGGCATGAACATAATCCACAAAATAAAACTGTGGCTCTAACCACCATTTCAAACCACTATAAATCCCTAAGCTGAGTAAACCGAAAAGCATTAGGGGAATACCCAACTGACCCCTCCAACTATCATTAAATACCGCCACACTGACCAGGCTTGTGACAGATAAAATCAAGAGAATAACTTGAATTTTTTGGATTTTTCTTAGGGCTTGGCGACAGCTTTCGCAGTGTTGGGTGTGTTGATGATAGCGGTCTAACAGCACTTTACGATCTTCATTAATTTGGGTAATCGGAGCCGTAATTCCGACTTGTAACCAGGGCAATTGACCTCCACAATATTTATCAAACCATTTGCGAAATTCGATCACCAGGCGATCGCTGCTGGCGGGTAATTTATAGGCTGTTTTCCAGGCATTGGGTTCCTGTTTTTGTTGTAAAAAAGCTTCCTGCTGATGTAAAACAATCATGTCTCCATCTAAAACTGAATTACGAACTTTCAAATGTTCCCACCAACGCGGCGTTATTTTTTGAATGTTTTTAGCGAAATTACGGGAAAATTGTGCCACAATTCGAGATTTACCTGGCTCTGTGGGAATGCAGTAAGTGATAAGTCCCAATTGCTTGCCTTCTGTTCCAATTTGAATGGTATATTCCAAACGACAGGGCGGCTCAAACGTAATCGTCGTTTTTCTGGCTCGGTCTAACTGGACTTCAACCAACTGCATACTAGACTCCACAATTTCCATCGCAATAGGTCGTCCCTGTTTACGATTGCCTTGAACGCCATGATGGGTAAAGGGGACATGACTCGGATCGGCCACGTTTTCAATTAAAGTCTGCCAATCGTAGGGCAAATCCCGCACAAAAGAATCCCAGGCAAATCCTTTTTCTGCATCCACCTGGGGCGATCGCGGTAAGGGAGTGGTTTTCGCTAAGTCCGCAGAGTGGGGATCGGCCCAAACCCAAAGTAAATCCTGTTCTTCGCGGGTCGGATAGGAAAGCACACAATATTGTTGTGGAATATTTTTATCTAATTGCTCCTGATCCAGTTGGGGAATATGGGTACAAACACCCCCCTGATCAAATTGCCAACCGTGATAACTACACATTAAATTGCCCGTCTCTTCATCAATTCTTCCCTCACTCAAGGGAGCCAAACGATGGGGGCATTGGTCTAAAAAGACTCGAAAATTATCAGCATTTTGGGGTTTCCAAATGACTAATCGCATTCCCAATAAAGTTACGGGCGTTGGGCGATCGCATTTTAGATCTTGAAGGGGAGAAAGGGGATACCACTGTTGGAAAAAATTAAATTCACTAGACATGGCAAATTAAGGAATAGGGGCAGAAACTTTAGACAAAATAAACAAACTTCCATCACCCCCCCGACCAATCCGCATAGTTTCGTCGATATAGGTAATATCTAAACTGGGAATGCGACCTTGGGGGCCACGGGCGGGAACCACTTTGACGGGATCAAATTGGGGCGTATTAAAACCAGCAATTTTTTTAATGGAAATAATTCGTTCTAAAAAATTCACATTAATCCGTTTATCTGGCAAAGGAGAGGAATCAACTTTGGCAATTTCAAAGGTCGCCGTCACCTTTACATAACCTGATAATAAATTTAAACTGTGTTTGACGAAGGCTAAATTTAAAAAAGATTGACTCTCTACATCAATCACTTGATAAACTTTTCCGACTTTGAAACCGTAGGGCAATTTATCCAAAGTCCGAATTTCCCTCGCCGTTGAATAATTTAATTGCCAAGCTCCATCTAAAAGTTGGGGTTTATAGAGCAAAGGCGACAGAGTGGGATTGACGGCTTCTAGGGATTCGGTCAATTGTTCAATCTCTTTAACCAGGGTCGCATCCAGTTTTTTATCGGTTAGAGGCGCGCCTTTTTTTCGGGTTTGGAGCGGTTCGATTTTAGCAAAAAGTTTTTCTTTTAAAATTTCTTTTGTATCTACCATGTTTACCTAATGTTGATTAAAAATAATTTATTATTCTGATCAATGGGTTAACCTAAAAAATAGGAAAAAGACGACAATTTAACAAGCTCTCTTTTATCGGCATAAAACCTAAAGGAATAATACATCATGGCAACCACGATAGAAACAGACCTAAAGGACATTCTAACTAAGATTGACAATCGACTAGACCGTATGGAGAATGATCTAACGGAAATCAAGATTAATCAATCGGAAACCAGGGGCGAGATTAAAGTTTTAGATGAGAAAATTACAGGAATTGGTAAACGTCTGGAAAATCAGGAGTTTATTGGACGAAGCATTTTCGTGGGTGTAATTCTGGCTCTCTTGGCAGGTGCGGTAAAGCTCTTTGGTTTTCCGCCTAATCCTTAATCTACGCGATCGCGTCAAACCAATTTAAGCCTGGTCAATCTCTGCCAAAATTTCAATGGATTTTTGACAAAGCGGCCCATGAAAAGACCCATTACTGGCAAAAACGCCGCCCCATTGATTCACATCTCCTCGGTTATAGAGCATGGGATCGCCATTAAAATAGGTAAATTCTCCCCCTGCTTCCGTCAAAATCAACTCAGGAGCCGCAAAATCCCAATCCTTAGCCGCCGATTTTCCCGATAGAGAAATATAAATATCCGCTCGTTGTTCCAAAACTGCGATAATTTTACAGCCCACACTCCCCACATAATGCCTAGCAGAAAAGGATAAACGATCAATCAAGTCCTGAAAGCGTTGATCTCTGTGGGTACGACTAACCACCAGGGTTAATTTTTCCCCATCCGTTTGAGGAGAAACTTGGACGGGTTTAACCTTGCCATCAATGGTTTCCACAAAAGTTCCCTGATCCTTGACGGCAAAATAAAGCTTTTCGGCTTCAGGAATACCGACTACCGAGAGAACAGGACGTTGCTTGTAGGCTAGGGCAATATGCAGGGCGTATTCTCCCGTTTTATCAATAAAATCTCTGGTTCCATCCAGGGGATCAATAATCCAGACCCAATCCTGGGGAAAGGGTTCGCTTCCTTGGTGGGTTTCTTCGCTCAGATAACCATAGATTTCTGTGCCAAAGGCCGCTTGCAATTTCTCTAAAATATACTGATTGGCCGCAATATCCGCCGCAGTGACGGGGCCATCTTTTTTTGTTTCGTTGACTTCTAAATTCCCGTCATTGGATTTGCCCCGATAGTAGGAACGGAGAATATTCATTGCGCCCCAGCCGACGGAACGCACTGTGCCGATCATGTCTTCTAATTTAAGAGTTGGATTATTCACTTGCTAGGGATGGGTTACAGAACAGCCAAAGGGATAAACCGATTGATAGGTTTTTTCCCGTTTTCCAAACCAATCATAACGGCGATCGCGAATTTTTTCGTAACTTTTATCACCGAACGCTTTCATACCAGGCAAGACTCGGTAGGCTTGAATGAATAAATCGCCCAAGGGCAAAAGACGGGTGATTTCTTCCGCCGCATTGCTTCCCTGCCATCGTTGGCTGCGATCACGCACTGCCGCTTCGCGATCGCTGTCCTTAATTAAAATCATGCCCATTTCGCAATCTTCTGGAGTGATGTCAAAGGTTTTTAAGCTGACTTCATCTTGCATAGGAATATACTGAAAACGCTCTCCTTGATCAAAGGTTTCCAGTAATTGGGTGAAAGTTACACACAGATTGCAATTCCCGTCGTAAATCACGTAATAGGACATTTCTAAGAATTTTTTGAGAATTAGGGACAAATTTTAATCCCTTAGCAGTATTGACTAATATCTTCCCCGCATTCATCGGCGAGGTAAGAAAGAGCGCGGAAACGTAACATCATCAACTCTTCGTACACGGGATTGATTTTACAAAGAGGTGGAATAGTGAGTAAAGTTTGTCCAAAAAGGGTCAGTTTACGGGCGAAGGGGCATTGGGCGGGGATCAGCTCACAAACGCGGTGGGCAAACTGAGGGGTTTTAATTTCTAGATGATTGAGTCGTTCTCGCAACGGGAATAATAAATCGGGAAATAGAGTCTTTTGGAGTGGATTAATCGTTTGGGGCCTTGCATCGGTTAACCAACTGTTTAAAATTAGGTGACGGATAGCATAAGTAGTAACACTCATAAATGGTTTCGCTCTCAACAAGGGATAAAATTCGCTGGCATCAGCGATCGCGTAGAGGAGTTTTTAAGAAAATGGATTTTCCTGAATCCAAGTAATTGATTTCTCTATATGGTGATAGCACAAATTTCTTAAAATACCAAAGCGATGTCAGAAAAATTTCTTAATTTGGATCAAACAACGGCTGACAATGTTTCGGTTTGAGGGAGTGCTAGGGATAAAGAAGGCTCTTAATGTCCTCTTGTTTCCATCATGCCTTTTATGCTCAACAGAGAGTGTGAGATGGGTCACAGTCCAATTGTTAAGTTTTGATTAAGAAATCTTGGGTTAGTCAATTATTATGTTAACACAAAAATTCTTACTTGCTACTCAGGGGAGTACGGGTGATAAACCAGGTTAAAATCCCGCCTGCGATCGCCATCACCGCCAAGCTTAATAAAACAGGTCGCAAACCAAATAGACTTTCGGCAACCCCCGCCAAAGCCAAGGGTAAAGAAAGGGCAATATTATTCACATTATTTTGCAGGCCAAAAACCTTGCCGTGCATGGGGGTAGGGGTTTCTACTTGGATCATGGTTTGCATCGGCACACCGACCAACGAAGCAAAAATTCCCAGAATTGTAATAATCAACAAGGTCATCACCAGACTTTTACTAAAAATCGCTAAACCGATTAAACAAACCCCCATGCCCAATGATCCCCACAGTCCCAAGGCAATGGGAGAAAAACGTTGACCCCAGGAACCTAAACTAACCGCCCCGATCGCCATGCCTACGCCACCTGATGCCAACAGAAAACCAAATTGGGTTGCCTTGAGTTGGGGAATATTGGCGGCCATACTCACCGCTAAAACCGAGAGAGCGGCAAAAATCGAAAAAAGAATTAATAATTGAATGACCGCATTCCGAACCCGATGATTTTCCCGTAAATAGCGAATTCCATCTAAAATATCATCGAAAACATGGGGTTGGTCTGGCGTTCTTGCCACATATTTTTCCCCTGTTTTCAGCCAGAGTAAAACAAGACCCGCAATAATATACGCTCCACCCACAACCCCTACTTTGCCGAGATCCCAGGTTCCTTGAAATGGCCCGATTAACCCATCTGCCCAAGCTAGAAGCGGTTCCCCGATCGCAAACCCAATAATTAAAACTGCCATTGTGGTCAGAGTATTGAGGGAATTTGCCGCGAGTAAATGACGACGACGGACAACTAGGGGAAGAGTCGATTGTTCTGCGGGCGCGAAAAATTGGGTGAGGGTAGAAACCAAAAAAGTAACAATCAGTAAAATGGCAAAACCCAAAGGCAGATTAAAGGTGTCATGCTCCACATAACGCCATCTTCTGAGGAAATTCGGCAACCAGACAACGGAAATCGCTAGACTTCTTTCTTGGGCGAGCCACAGCAACGGAGGCAAACTAAAAACCAGTCCCCCCCGAATAAAGTTGGAAATGACCAATACTTCTTTCTTTGTCCAGCGATCAACAAAAACCCCTGCCAAAGAGCCAAAAAGCACGGCGGGGATCGTGTTAGCAATCATAATTGATGAAACCCATCCACTGATCGATTGACCTTCACCCTGGTAGTGGCTAGTAATCAAGGCAATCATCAGCACGAGGTAGAATTTATCCGCCATTTGCGAAAAAATTTCCCCTATCCAGAGGGCTAAAAATTTCGGATTTCTGAGAACGGGGCCAAATCCTTGATTCGGTGAGGTCGGACGGGATTCCATGACATTAGCCAAAGTTTACTCAGACTGAGTGAATAGTTTTTTCAGGAAAATAAAAGCGATCGCAAAGCGGCACTGCGTGATCGGGGTTAATCCTGAGAGGGTTAATTTGATTGATCTTCCCCCTATTCATTAAACCTTAAAAGTAAACCTTAAGAGATCCTGAAACGTTTCTGCTAAAATCGGCTAAAACTCGATCGCCCAGGAACTATCGACTAATTCTGCGGCCCGAAAGGTTCGACCGAGGTGATATTGGGCATAATCCCGCAAAAGGTGTTCGACGTTTACCCAGTCCCTTTCTCGAAAGGTTTTTAGGGCGATCGCGGGCAAAATCGTTTCTATTTCAGGTAAAAAATTAGCACTGAGTTGTTGCAAGAGAGTCACTTCTAGGGCGCGGACTGGGCGGGGTTGAGCGATCGCAACTTGGGATTTGGAACGAGTATTTGTTTTCCTGTGAGCAATAGGTTTAAAGCCTGTTTTTACCGAAAAATCCGCATTAATGGCAACTAAACCGCCTAATTCCGTATTAAAATTGACTCGCCATTGGGGATCAAGATAATCCGCAACCAAAGCAGTTTGAGTGAGACAACAATAGTGGACCTGGGGGGCATATCCCGATAAAGCAAGCAGATGAAAAACGGCTTGAGCCAGATGGGCATGGAGAGATTGATCGGGCGTAATTTGTTCTAGTCGGCGCAGATGTTCGTTAAATAGACTAAACATTTCTGCTTGAGGTTCGTTCTCAAAGGCTAAACACAGCACCAATTCGGCTAAATATTGACTAGCGGCTAACGTCCCGATATTTCGACTTAATTTGGGATAGGATTCGATGTTTTCGGCTTGACTAATTTTATCCAGCGATCGCCCTTTACTGATTAAAAACTCATTGACAACAAATAATTCACACCGTCCCCGCAACATCGATTTCGGTTTTCTGGCATTGGGCGCAATGGCTTTGAGTAGTCCTACTTCGGGCGAAAGGATCGTTAATAGGCGATCGGCTTCTCCAAAGGGAATGCCTTTTAAAATAATTCCTGTGGCTTTATAAAATTGATTCATTGAGATTATTCGGGCAGATAATCGGGATTTAGGGTCTTTTCTTGGCTAAACGGTGATTGATCAGGAAAAATGCGATCGCCAGTTTCGTTTCAATACTGGCTTTCTTTCGCACGTAACTTCTAATCAGAGCAGAAAATTTTGCTCATAAATGCTCTTGAAAGGCGTTCCTGAAGTCAGGAGGGTCATATTATCGGCTCTACTAACTATGGTCTTATCTTATAACTTTTGACGAAAGCATAAGTTTTATTCGCAAACCTGTATTCGACAAAACAAAAATGTTGTGTTATTATTGTCGTGACGCTACTTTTTGACAGAAAAACCTAATCGATATGACTAAACTATGCCCATTCCGAATACTATACCCATTCCGAATTTTGATAAGAACGGCAATTTGCCTGAAGGAATTCATCCCGCCACCTGGCAGGAAATTGAGGATGCTCTAGCTTTCAATGAGCGTCGTCAAGAATTACTCAGAGGTTTAAAACGAGCTTGTGAATCCTTAAAACTCGCGGGTTGTCGCCGAATTTATCTTGATGGTAGTTTTGCCACTAATAAAGAGTTTCCTGGTGATTTTGATGCCTGCTGGGAAGACGAAAATGTTGATTTTGTCCGATTACAAAAAATAGATCCAGTTTTGCTGGATTTTAAAAATAAACGCGCCGCCCAAAAAGCCAAATATGGAGGCGAACTCTTTCTTTCTAGCGATATTGCTGATCCTATCTCCAATAAAAGTTTTCTGGAATTTTTTCAGACAGACCGTAATGGAGAAGCAAAAGGAATTATTGCTATTGATTTATAAGCTGCTGTGCATTTAAATTGCATAGTGATTTTCTGAAAGCTATGTAACAAGGGGCTTAAGCCCCTTGCCTCTATGAGTTTTAGATGATGAACGGCTTAGGGAAGGAGAAAACTAGATGTTTAAGACCCATTATTTTCTAATAGATTCATCATGATCCAAAACGAAAGACAATATCGAATTACCAAAGCCAAGCTCAAAGA
Source organism: Merismopediaceae cyanobacterium (assembly GCA_040382535.1). Taxonomy (GTDB): domain Bacteria; phylum Cyanobacteriota; class Cyanobacteriia; order Cyanobacteriales; family Microcystaceae; genus Snowella. The sequence continues at coordinate 43 of JBEIFD010000116.1, read as the reverse complement.
ATTTGAAGCGGCTGTTGCTGAATTAAAAGGACTTGATCCCCCG
>JBEIFD010000115.1:0-8910 GCA_040382535.1 Merismopediaceae cyanobacterium | reverse complement strand
ATATTTTGAATGTTCCTCAAGTACTTCGTCATCGCTGTTCCTATCTTAATGGTTGCTTTTTTTAACCCTCTTATTTCTTTTTTAAGTATTTATACTTGTTGCACAAGTGAGATGCTCCCTCGAAGGTTTGGTGATTAAAGCCCTCGCGATCGCTACTCTTTGGGCCATGCCTCCCGATAATTGACGAGGTAAAGTGTTAGCGAATTCTGTTAAACTCACTCGTTCTAAAATTCTATCCACTAAATCCCTTCTTTCTAGTCTATTAAATTTGACATTGGGCAAAGTATCCAAACCAAATTCCACATTTTCCCGCACGGTTAACCAGGGCATTAGACGGGGTTCTTGGAAAATTAAACCAATTTTGGGATGGGGAGAATGAATCGCTTCATCATCAATAAAAACTTCCCCAACAGTCGGATATTCTAAACCAGAAATAATTCGTAAAAGGGTACTTTTTCCGCAACCACTGGTTCCGACTAAACTAATAATTTCTCCTTGATCTACCGTTAGATTTAGATTATCTAAAGCAATAAAACCATTAGCAAATCGTTTAGAAACATTCTCAATTCTTAACATTCATGTCTCCCTAAGTTACTGAATGGTGAGTATCTTGCCAATAGAGCAGTTTGTGACCGATCGCTGCTAAGATTGCATCCGTTAATTTTCCTAAGATGGCAAATAATAAAATACTGACGAGAATAATGGTCGGTCTGCCAGTAGATTGACCATCAACTAAGAGAAAACCCAAACCCTGGCTTGCTCCCATAATCTCTGCCGCGACCACAAACATCCAGCCCAAACCTAAGCCACTACGGAGTCCCACAATATAGGCGGGTAAGGTAGCAGGTAAAAAGACCCGTCTAATCAATTGCCAAGCATTGAGACGATAAATTTTACCCACTTCCACTAATTTGCGATCAACCTGTTGTACCCCACTCATCAAATTCAAATAGGTGGGAAAAAATACTCCCACAGCAATCAAAACAACCTTAGATGTTTCATAAATTCCCATCCAGAGAATAAAGAGAGGAACCCAAGCTAGAGAAGGAATATTGCGTAAGGATTGAAAGAGAGGATCAAACAAATCATGCAAAAAGGGAGAATAACCCGTCAAAGCTCCTAATATAGTTGCGATCGCACTCCCTAATAAAAACCCTAAAGCCACTCGATATAAGGTGATGCCAATATGGGGAAAAATTTCGCCACTGGTAATCAATTGCCAAAGGGTTTCTAATACTGCGGTCGGTGCAGGTAAAAGATTGGGAGGGAAAAAACCGACACGGGACAAAATTTCCCAAGCAATAACTAATGTAATGGGGAGAATCCAACCCCTTAACCATCGCCATCGTTTAGATAAAAAGCGATCATGCAGTGCCACTTCGCGATCGCCTTGAAATCGAGATTTTTTTGAAACAGCAGCAGAGCGAGAAAGTAGGGTCTTAGCCATTGGGTTTAAATACTATTGCGATATTGGGGATTAATCAGACTATTAGTAGTTTTTGGAACATCTACCGAATTAGGAATGACCCCACTTTTTTTCAGCACATTACACGAAGCAATGATTACCTTTTTCTGAGCATCACCAATACGGGAATCTTTTAAATTCGTGCGTTCTAATTGTTTAGCCGCCACCGCAGGACTAAGTTTAGATTCTTTCTCTAAAACATCCTGTAATTGAGCTTTATTTTGTAGCGACCATTTCCGCGCTTTTTCATAGGCAACTAGCACTTTTTTAACGGTATTGGGATATTTTTGAGAAAATTCTTCACGAACATTTAACACCCCATAACTGTTGAAGTTCGGATTACGGAAAAATAACCGAGAACCATTTTCCACTTCCGTTTTCGCCATCTGGGGATCAAGTCCCGCCCAGGCATCCACATCACCTTTTTCGAGAGCTGCTCGACCGTCTGTATGTTGTAGTTGAATAATTTCCACATCCTTTGGACTGAGACCCGCTTTGTCCAAAGCCCTCAGCAGAAAAATATAGGGATCGGTTCCCTTGGTTGCCGCAATTTTTTTGCCTTTGAGGTCTTTGACGGATTTAATGGGAGAACCTTTTTTAACGACTAAAGCCGCCCATTCGGGTTTGGAATAAACATAGATAGCTTGAATGGGATTGCCATTAGCCTTAGCGATCAAAGCCGCCGCCCCAGCCGTTGAACCAAAATCGAGACTACGAGCATTGAGAAATTCCAACGCTTTATTGCTACCCTGACTCAAAACCCACTCAACCTTAATGTTGTCTTTCTTTAAACTTTCCTCTAACCAGCCCTTTTGTTTCAAGACTAAACTCACAGGATTATAGTAGGCATAATCAATACGAACGACCTCTGGTTTGGCTCCTTGACTGGCCGCATATTCTTGACTAATGCCAAAACTTCCCAACAGGGAAAGGGTAAATAACAGGGTTAACGCGATTAGCCCTTTTGGTAAGCGAAATTTTCTGAAAAACTGAAGTTGTTTAGAGAGGAAATTTATCATTGAGTTAACGCCATATCTAATTTACGATAAGTTGACCTGTCTTTAGTAGATTAATTGAATTATACAATATCATACAAATAAATCTACGCAAACCCAAAAGTGCTTTAAAAGTTTTGGCGTTGCTGATGTTGGATATGAACCATCAAATAGATAAATCTTAAAACTCAAGCTCAAGCGTGCTTCTCGATGTTTGCAAAATTTGTAATCATGTCTTGATTAAGCAACGCCGTTTTTTAATGTTCCTGTGGGGATGAAATAATTAGAAAACTTAATTTTGTTTTGTTTCTTCTCGTCAAACCAACCGACCAAGCGGCGATCACACTGACAGAAAGCTTAGATATACAATACTTGTAAGTTCAGTTCAGATACAAAAAGTATAATCTGCTCACTATTTAGTATTATACTAATAGGACGAACTTTTAGTGCGTTTTATAATGGCTCTCCCCAATCCCTTGTATATTACAGACTACGGTGCAGCTTATGTTGGTGATTCAGTCGAATTACTAGAACAGCTTGAATCAGACTCAATTGATTTAGTGATGACTTCACCACCTTTTGCTCTACAACGTAAAAAGACTTATGGAAATATAGACCAAGAAGAATATGTTGATTGGCTGTTTGAATTTTGTAAGAAAATCCATCGAATCCTTAAGCCAACAGGGAGTTTTGTCCTTGATTTGGGAGGAGCCTATCAAAGTAAGCGACCAGTACGTTCTCTCTACAACTACAGAATTTTAATTCGGCTTTGCGACGAACTAGAGTTTAGACTTGCAGAAGAATTCTTTTGGTTTAATCCTGCAAAGTTACCCTCTCCTATCGAGTGGGTTAACAAACGAAAGATCCGTACAAAAGATGCTGTAAATACTGTATGGTGGCTTTCAAAAACTGACAACCCTAAAGCTAATGTCAGTAATGTCTTAGTACCTTATTCTGATCGTATGAAGAAGCTACAAGCAGATCCTGAGAAGTATTACAAACCTAAACAAAGACCTTCAGGTCATAATATCGGTAAAAGTTTTGCTACTAATAATGGAGGTGCTATTCCATCAAATCTTCTGGAAATTCCGAATACTGAAAGTAATTCAAGTTATATTCAGCTATGTAAGTCTATTTCTATTTCTCCTCATCCAGCAAGATTTCCTAAAAAGTTACCGATGTTTTTTATAAATTTCCTAACTGAACCAGGAGATAAAGTTTTAGATATATTTTCTGGCTCAAATACTACTGGTTTTGTGGCTGAACAGTTAGAGAGAAATTGGATAGCGTTTGAAAAAGATTTATCTTATTTAGCCTCCTCAGCTTTTCGTTTTTTGGATAAGTCTCAAACCCCAAATGACGCTCGTTTTCTTTACGAAAATCTTCTTCGTCAGCAAGACTCTATTCACTTAAAAACTACAAAACAATTAGTAATTAATTTTTGAGTTGATTTACTCAATGGGCAATCTTCCTTGAGTTGCTTGTTCATCTTGTTTTGGATAGACCTGCTCACCTTCTCTTTCTATTAAGCTCAGAGGAATTTTAGGATTATTAATAGATACCATACCTTCTAATATTCTAGATTCCCAGTAACTAAACTTAGTTTCAAGTGAGCTAGGATCAATTTTGTATATGGCTTGTAATGAAATTCCTTCATATACAGCAATATACCAAGCTTTTACAGCCCTGTACTTCGCTAAGATATCAAGATTAAGATGATGGTGTGTTGTAACACTTTTACTTAAGATTTTGTTAATTGTTTTTAATTCATATTCATTGTCTTCTGCGTCAATCGCATCATTCCCTTCTCTTCCTGGTGATATACGTAAACCAAGTAGAATCAGTACTTGAAGAACCTTTCCTCCGTTATCTTGAAAAACATCATTGATTCCATACTCATTTGCAAGAATTTGTAGTTCCTGTATCGCCTCAAGAGCAGTTTCCAATCTCTCTAAATCAGAGCGTCGTTCCTTTGGGGTATTAACTGGTTCCTCAACAGGTTCAACAAGAGAAGAAGAGACAAATGGAGCTTGTAACTCAGTAATAAAGTTAGTACTGAGCTTTACTTGAGGAGTAACGTTCATTAAATACGGCACTGATACGTTAAGAGCTTCAGCAATATCTAAAATTGTCTCGAAAGATGGAGCACGCTCACCGCGCTCTATATAGCTTATATGCTCAACAGATTTATTAATAGATTCTGCAAATTGTTCTTGTGTAAGTCCTCTTTCTTTCCGAAGTAGTTGTACTCTATCACCCAAAAGCTTTTTGGCTTCCTCATATTTTTTGGAACTCATACGGTTTAAAACGAACTAAAAGTACGTCTCAAATCGTATAAATATCTTAAGAAAAAGAGAACGAACTGAAAGTACGTTTTTGCACTTTTGATTCCATGATTTATACAGAAATGGTGAATGCGAGAGAAATGTAGGTTGATAGACAATAAAAATCCCCGATCAATGCCCTTCGGTCTTTTTTTTACGGTCTATGTCGAGGATTGATAACTTTTAGGTTGACTGATGAACGATGAAACTGTTTAGCGGTTAGGAAGTGTGCCTACGACAGCGCGTTTTCCATTGCAGATAGGTTTCGAGAGTTGAGAAATACTGGATTTTATCATCAAGTCCCCTCGGTCGGTTGGACAGGTAGCCACTGAGATAAATTGAATCTTGTTTTTGGGGTAATTTTCCTTGAAGGCGATCGCGGCAACCTTGTTGATACTGTTCTTCTTCAAGGCGATGAAAGAAATTGCTAAAAAAATTATTAAACATATGGGATAAACATTAACTATAAAAAAGACTTATCTTTAATCTAACGTTGCCTATGGATAACAACAAATAGTCTTTCCTTTTAAAACGATAAATAAAATTTATCCAAATCCCTAGAAAGTGCTTTATACAAGATTTTGGAACTTAACCTAAAAATTATGCAACAATCTCGTACTTAATTTCATCACTGCGAATGCTGTTAACCCATTAAAACGATTTACGGTTCGGTGGCTAATGTACGGGCGATCGCGGCTCGTTGCTGCATTTCGCCAGAAGTTGGTAGGGTAAACAATTAGTCTTATGACTCGATTTTTCAATCTTTATGAGAATAGTTTCCTATTTATCGCCAAATTTGCTCTGGTTTTATCAAGCCGTTGCTGATAGTTTATCCCGTCAGTTAAATCAGAAAATTGATTTGAGTCAAGCCACTTGCGATCCCTTGGTTGATCCCATGTTGCAACAGAATCAAGTCGATCTCGCTTTTATTTGCGGTTTACCTTTGCTTAGACATAATCGATCGGCAAAGCAACCGTTGCAATTAGTCGTCGCTCCTATCATGCGATCGCGGCGTTATCAAAATCAACCGATCTATTTTGCGGATGTTGTGGTCTCTCGCGCTAGTCAAATTGAAACTTTGCAGGATTTAGCAGGTAAAAGCTTTTGTTATAATGATCGCGGATCGAATAGTGGCTACCATTTAATTCGACATCGACTGATCGAAAAAGGCTATCTCCCTAATTTTTTTGAAAATACCCAAGCGTCAGGCTCTCACCAGCGATCGCTGCAATGGATTATCAACGGTTCAGCCGATTGTGCGGCGATCGATAGCTTGGTTTTAGAAGAAGAAATTCGTCAATATCCTCAAATTGCTGAAAAAATAAGGATAATTGAGTCTATTTCTTCTCCTATTCCGCCCTTAGTCGCATCAGCCAACCTAGATCAAGAATTTATCCAGAAACTACAAAGTATTTTGCTCCAACCTGATCCTATTTTGCAAACCGCAATGACCAAAGCCCAAGTCCATTGCTATACTCGCGTGACTGAGAGGGATTACCAAACGATCATCCAACGTTATGACAGCGCGATCGCTGTTGGAGACAAATGGTAAATTTATTAATTCTAATGGAATAAACGATTATAATTAACGACATTATGCTACGCTTTAAACTTAAAATTTAACGTTAATTTGCGATGTGCCAACTTCTAGGAATGAACTGTAATGTACCAACAGATATTTGTTTTTCCTTTGAAGGGTTTTGTGCCAGGGGAGGCAAAACTGATGAACATCGAGACGGGTGGGGTATCGCTTTTTTTGAAGATCTGGGCTGTCGTTTATTTTTAGATGATAACGCTTCAATCGCTTCTCCCATTGCCCAATTAGTCAAGCAATATCCCATTAAATCGAGAAATGTGATTGCCCATATTCGTAAAGCCACCCAAGGAGAAGTTGGGTTAGAAAATTGTCATCCTTTTCAGCGTGAATTATGGGGAAATTATTGGGTTTTTGCCCATAACGGAAATCTAGAAAATTTTGAACCCCAATTAACAGGAATGTATCTACCTGTTGGTGAAACAGATAGTGAAAAAGCTTTTTGTTTATTGTTAGAAACCCTACGCCAAAATTTCCCTCACGGTAAGCCGAAATTAGAAGAACTTTATTCCATTCTAAAGACAGTTACTCAGACTTTATCGAGTCAGGGAATTTTCAATTATTTATTGTCCAATGGTGAATATCTTTTTGTCCATTGCACGACTCAACTTCATTACATCGTTCGTCAAGCTCCCTTTGCGGCGGCTCATTTGATCGATGAAGATATTACTGTTGATTTTCAAGCCTTAACGAATCAAGATGATCGCGTTGCGATTATTGCGACTGTCCCTTTAACAGATAACGAAGTTTGGACAGTGATTTCCCCAGGAGAATTACTTGTTTTTCAAGATGGAATTCCCATTCTTGGTAAATCTTGATATGACGATACGCAGTTGAAGGAAATACGGGCAAGGGGTTTAAACCCCTTGTTTATAGAGATCGGAAATAACTTATTCCTATGAATACCGCTATGTTAAACTTTGTTACCCAAAAGATCGCCGAAAGTTAGGATACCGCGATCGCTCTTGGATAGCAAGGGATAACTTGAGATTTGTATTTTGTAAAAGAACGAGTTTTTTTGTTTTTTTCTAAGGATTTTTGGCAAGCGTTGGCATAAATTTTTTGGAAAAGATCCCGTTGAGCATGACTACCACCAATTTGATATAGGTTAGGAAGAATCGGTTTAAATAATTTTTCGGTTGTTTTCCAATCCCCAGTGGCATGGGCGATCGCACCTTTAGCAGCAGGAAGAGCAATTTCTGTCCAGGCTCTACTTAGAGTAGGTTTAATATTGTTTGCATAGTCTTCCATACTTTCTAGCATTTCCTGAGCTAACATTCGTTTGCCAGAGCGGGCTAGGGCATAGATATAGTGCAAATCTTGAAAGGGAAGGGCGTGTTCATGCAATCGGGGTAGAAGATAGGAAGCCAAAGTTTCCCAGCGATCGCCGACATTGATGCCCAGTAATTCCAAACGTAATAACAGAGAAATTGCCCCCACTTGATCTTTGGGAGATTCTTTCTGAGCTTTTCCCCAAACCTGTCGATCATAGAGCGATAAAACCTTACCGATATTGCCTTTAGCTAAATAAAATAGGGCAATATGCCACCAATTATGGGTGTAGAGCATGGAATTGCAATTTTCCCAGGTATGGGCCAGACTTTCCAAATAGTCAATGCCTTCCTCGTGACGATTTTGAGTTTCCATGACATGGGCAACTGCGTGGACAGCCCAGGGATCAGGATTACCCGTTTCTAAACTCATCTCCACCGCTTGTCGAGCAATTTTTTCAGCAGAAGACAAAAAACGGCACTGTTCTAAGCCAAAAGCCAACATTCCCAGGAGATAGTGATTATCAGCCTGACTGGATAAGGCTTTCTCTCCCACATTAACTAAGTTATGCTTATCACCCAAATAAAAATAATGATACTGCGATCGCTGAACGGCAAAAATATCCTGGGGAAAGGCTTCAACAATCTGATCACAATAGCTGACTGCCAGATCGATCTCTTTAAAAGCCCAGGCTTCCGTTGCTAAAAAATAACGCTTTTCCCGTTCATTCGCTCTCTCAATTTCTTTTTTGGCGATATTCAAATAGGCGATTCCCTGTTGCCAGGTGTCTGCACTTTCTTGGGAAAAATAATAGGCCGCCGCATGAGTGTGGGCTAAAACACTACTGGGATCAGCCGCGATCGCCGCGAGAATAGCGGATTCAGCCCGATGATCATAACTGAGACAATACTCTGTGTAACGGTTAAGCTCCGCAACAGCTTCCATTGAGACAGTGGAGACATCAAGCCCCTGGGCATCCTTCATCATGATCTTGTCCTCAGCAGTACATTCATTACTCTAACAGAAACTACTAAAAGTAGATAGAGAATATGTAGATTATGCTACAAAAATGATCAAATTCCATTGTCTCAAGACTTTTTGATTCATAGATCTCACTAGAAAGTGGCTTTACGGAATCAATACCTGTGCCAATTTAGTCCAGAGAGTAGAGAAGACTTTAACGGTAAACTTTCTTTCAAGCGAGGCTTGGCAAAAGTAGTAATCCTAAAAAATTCCGTTAAGGTTTTCCGAAAGGTTTTT
>JBEIFD010000114.1:0-8919 GCA_040382535.1 Merismopediaceae cyanobacterium | reverse complement strand
CGTTTCGGAACACATCGAGCTTGGGACAATTCTTTTAGGGTCTCGTCTTCTTCTTGCGTTAGAGTTATTTTTAGAGGGGCTGGCATTGCTTCTTTATAATACAGTCATTCCATCTTACATTTAATTCCACCTTCCTACTTAATGTGCGATCAGCTAGAACAACAAATTGAGCAATCTACTGATAAACGAACCAAACTATTAAATGCAATTCTCAGTAACATTCAGTAAAATTGAACCATGAATATAAAAAATCAAAAATCATGCTAATTCAGAAAATAAGTAGGACAAGGTTATTTAAGAATGTTCATTTAATCAATTCCACCGCATCCCGTCCATCAAAATCTTGTAAATAGACTTTCACCTGTTCCTCTGAAGCTGTGGGCAGTTTTTTCCCAATAAAATCAGGATGAATCGGTAATTCTCTATGACCGCGATCGACTAGGCTCAACAGACGAATCACCTGGGGTCTGCCGTATTCTGTCACTGCATTCAGCGCGGCCCGAATGGTTCTGCCTTTATAAATCACATCATCCACTAAAACCACCGTTTTTCCTGTCAAATCAACGGGAATTTTGCTTTTTGCAGGAGTTCGGGTTTTAATGCGATCCAAATCATCCCGATAAAAAGTCACATCGATCGCACCGACGGGGACTTTAATGTGTTCCAAAAGTTCAATCTGTTGGGCGATCAGATAGGCCAAAGGAACGCCTCTGGTATAAATGCCCAGGAGAACCAATTGGGACAGATCCCCAGATTTTTCGATTAATTGGGAAGCCAATCGGGTAATCGTGCGTCGAATCTCTTCAGCAGAGAGGATTTCAATGATTTGAGTGGACATAATCACAACGGAAGTAAGTAAGAGCCATTATGACAGTCTAACGATTTCCTGAACCACAATGGATCGCATTAGCTCAAAACGTCTAATTCTAGGCTGGAAAGATCGAGAGATTCAAAGGGTTGTAGAAAATCCTTTAATCGGCTCACTATACGAGCGATACCACCTGGAACATTAGATTCAACCTTGAGGGGGATAATGGGATCATGGAGCGATAATCGCAGTAAAAACCAGCCGTTTTCTTCAGTTATGGGACAAGATACCCGCACTCCTTCATAATTATTGGGGACAATTTTCCAGTCAGGTTGCTGGGCCGCAAATTCGCTTAATTTTTCGATAACGAGATCGCCGTAGGTTCTAAAATCCTCTGTATTGATTTTGATGCGAAATTCTTCACTTTCTGCGGGTTCTTTGAGATTAGCGATTAAATCCGTCAGAGATTTTCCCTCTAGTCTTAATTTGGCAAATTCGATCACCAGTTTTGTGACTAAATAGGCTCCATCATCCAGAAAATAATTTTCCTTCATGGCTCCATGTCCCGAAGTTTCGATCGCGAGCCAAGATTCCTGACCGATTTCATTAAGACGAATGGCTTCATTAATCACATTTTTGTAACCCCGTTTAAAGCGTTGATGAATGCCCCCCAAATCCTGTTCGATAAATTCGGTCAATCCGTCCGACGTAATGGAATCGGTAACAACGGTTGAACCTGGATGTTCTTTTAAAACGATCGCGGAAATTAAAGCAATTAAGCGATTGCGATTCAGTTCATTGCCCTCGGAATCCACTGCCGCACCGCGATCCACATCGGTATCAAAAATAATCCCTAAGTCTGCTTGATTGTCTAATACCGCCTGACAAATAGACGCGATCGCGATTTTATCTTCAGGATTGGGAATATGGTTCGGAAAAGAGCCATCGGGATCGAGAAATTGACTGCCTGTTGTGTCCGCGCCCAAAGTTTGCAAGACCTTATCGGCATAGAACCCCCCCGCCCCGTTACCAGCATCAACAATAATTTTTAAACCCGTCAAAGGTTGATCAAAGTTTTCAGGATGATTAACGCCTGTGCGAATTTTTTGTGCCAACCCCTCGGCATAGACTGAAATAAAATCTCGTTTTTCAATTTTTCCCTGAGCCAAACTGGGTTCAAAATGATGGGTTTCTGCTAAATCCAAAATTTCAGTAATATCTTGTTTTTCCAAGCCGCCTTTTACAGTGAAAAACTTCAAGCCATTGCGATTAAAAGGTAAATGGCTCGCGGTCAACATAATCGCCCCATCACAGGCAAAATCGGGATGAATCGTACTCATAAACATAGCGGGCGTGGAAGCCAGGTCAAAATCATAAATCTGACTGCCCATCTCACTCATTCCTGCCATTAATGCCTGCATTAAAACAGGGCCAGATAAGCGACTATCCCGCCCAACGGAAATGATCAACTCCGTCTCCGTTTTGCCTAATTTCTGTGCTAACCAGCAAACAAACGCTTTTCCTAAAATGGCGGTTACATCAGGGGTCAGGTTCACCGCTTCATTCTCGACACCTGCGATCGCGACTCCCCGCATATCCGAACCGTTTTGTAATTTTTTCCAATTGAAGCTATCCATCGTGGTTTTTACCTCTAATTAACCTTTCCTACTATATAAGGTATCAAACTCAAGAAAATCCCTATAACATACCAGCGTATCAGGACACTTAAGTATTGTTGCTTAGGATTACGCAGAGGATTCTAGAGATGGAAGTGCATGGTGGTGGATACTGCCGTAAACAGGGTAAAGCATGACTGAAAGAATTTTTGGCGATCGCGATCGCCTTGAACCTTAAAGTTTCTAGGAAATTTATACACCACCTCTAAATTTCTAAATGTATTAAGCAAAATTAAAAATAGCTTTAAAATTTCTTTAAAATATCCTTAAAACATCTTTAAGATAGTCTTAAAATGCCTTTAAAATGTCTTTAAAATAATCTAATTTTTTCTGTACCTTTCCCATAAACCCCTTGTTTATCAAGGTTTGTAGCGAATTGAGGTGATCTTCATTATTCCTTAGATCTATCTTCATAAATAAAATTTAATGAACTTTACTTATTGCTAGAGATATTTTAGGAATATACTTAAGTACATAAGTAAAATTGCGAAAAAGTGAAATAAAGACAAACCTAAAATCTAAAATGTTCAACGGATTAAAAATTAAAAACAACTCAACCAAACTTTTATCCCTTGTCGGTGGAGCAGCGATCGCCACCGCAACTCTAGCTTTGACGGCTGGTTCTGCTTCTGCTGGGACATTAAGCTTGAGTTTTGAGACTGTGTTTAATGGAACTAGCCCTGGTGGTACTAACGGTAGTGCCGCTCCCTATGCAACGGCAGTGTTTACAGATGTTGATGCAAACACAGTCAGCTTAAAGCTCACTTCTTCACTGGAAAATGCAGCTCATTATATTTCCGACATGACTTTCAATTTTAATCCGTTGAAATCGCTATCAGGTCTGACAATTACTCAAGCAACTGGAAGTGGGACTTTAACGAATCCATCGGTCACCGCTAGTGGTGGCATTGTAAAAAATGCGAATAATTTGTCGCTTGGTGGTTCGGGTACCACAGGAACGGGTTTTGATATTCAATTTAATTGGGGAAGTGCTAATGGTGGTGATGGTATTCAACGATTCAACAATACTGATACCAATATGTTCACGATTACGTCAGCTAGTGGCGTGAGTGTACAGGATTTTAATTATTTGACCTCGAATAATAGATCTTCAGGAATCCATATAGCGGGAATTAACAATAATCAAAGTGGTGCTGTCGCTTCTGCAAATCCTGTTTATAATCCTTCCTCTTCTTCCGCTCCTGGAACGGCTGTACCTGAGCCCCTCACCATCTTAGGTGCGGCAACGGCGGCGGGTTTTGGTGCTGCTTTCAAACGACGCTTGGCAAAAGCAAAAGACAATCAAAAAGCTGACTAAAAACCTTTAACGGTTTCTTATCTCATAATTTTTAATCCAATAAATAAAGACTTGCTCAAGATTTTAATCAATCCAGCAAGTTTTTTTTGTATTTTATTAAAATCAAAGGAAGACATAAAACTCAGGAATCCCATGCAAACCTTTACTACTAATCCCGCGATCGCCAATAAAACTTGGACAGATGAAGCATTTATGGCTCTCCCCGATGACGGTCATCATTACGAAATCATTAACGGAGAATTAATTGATATGGGAAATTCAGGCGCGTTACACGGTTATGTTTGTAGCCTAGCCTTGGCCGCTTTAGCGGGTTATATTTTACCGAAAAAGTTGGGTGTGATTCTCGACTCCAGCACCGCATTCAAAATGAAAAATGGTAATAAACGTTCCCCCGATATCGCATTTTTTGCCAAGGAACGTTTACAAGGCATGGCTGTTCTTCCCTCTGGATATCTAGAAGGTGCGCCCGATCTTGCTGTAGAAGTCCTTTCTCCTGGGAATACCGTTGAAGAAATTGACGATAAATTAACAGAATATTTTGAAAATGGTTCTCGATTAGTCTGGGTAATTCATCCGACTCAACACTATGTTCTGGTCTATCGCTCTGCCCAGGAACCCGATCGCCTGCTCAAAGGAAAGGATTCTCTAGACGGTGAAGAGGTGATTCCTGGCTTTACCCTAGCGATCGCCGATTTATTCCAAAAACTTGATTTTTAACCCCAGAAGAAAACTATCCGTTTTAGCGAAGGCGATCAATTCCTAAATTTTCTGTTGATAGAAAAAATAAACTCTGGTGACTCAAACTGCTAAAAATGTTACGATGAACCAGATTAACGTTAACCTGTCCTCGTCGGGTCAAAACAGCATCAAGACAGACTTAAAAGGAGTTTCCTAGACTAGAATGCCCACTTTAAACTTAGACATCCAACAGACTAACGCGCCCCTCAGCTTTTCCCCCTTACCCTATGCTCGTCCCCTGTTGATGATCGGCCACGGAACCCGCGACAATGATGGCCGCCAGACTTTCCTTGATTTTGTCAAAGTCTATCAGGAACTCGATCTATCCCGTCCCGTTATTCCTTGCTTTTTAGAATTAACCGAACCTTCCATCGAAAAAGGGGTTGATTATTGCGTAGAACAGGGCTATACAGAAATTTCTGCCTTACCGATTTTGTTATTTGCGGCTCGCCACAATAAGTTTGATGTTACCAATGAATTAGACCGTAGCCGACTCAAACATCCCCAAATCAATTTTTCCTATGGTCGTCATTTTGGCATTACCCCCAGTATTCTCGATCTTTGGCGCGATCGCCTAGCGGTATTAGACCAACCCGAAATGAATCCCCGAAACATTTCCCGTGCAGAGACCGTTTTGCTGTTTGTTGGTCGGGGTTCCAGCGATCCTGATGCCAATGGCGATGTCTATAAAATGGCACGGATGTTATGGGAAGGCAGTGGCTATGCAACGGTCGAAACCTGTTTTATTGGCATTACCCATCCCCGCCTAGAGGAAGGATTTCGCCGAGCCAGACTGTACAATCCCAAACGAATTATCGTCTTGCCTTATTTCTTGTTTACAGGCGCGTTAGTCAAAAAGATTTTTATTAATACCGAAGCAGAACAAGCGGCATTTCCCGACATAGAAATGATCGCTTTACCCGAAATGGGCATTCAACCCCAACTTTTGGAATTAGCTAGGGAACGGGAAATCGAAACCCACCTGGGTCAGGTGAATATGAACTGCGAAAGTTGTAAATTCCGTCTGGTCGCAAAATCCCAGGGTCATGATCACGGTCATGGTCATGATCACGGACATCATGATGGCCACAGTCATGATCAGACTCACGACCACCACGCTCACGGGCATCACGGCCATGATCATCCCGCAGAAGACCCCTACGCCGAGCCAGAAGCCTATCACAATCGTATTTGGCAGGTTCCCTAGATTAGCGTCGGGAAAGATGAAATAAAGTTTCTCCCGTTTTCCCAGTGGTCAACCATAATAAAGCCCTTGCCATATCTCTGAGGGATTTTTCAGGGGCTTCAGCAGGCAAATGGGAGGTGACAGGTAAGGGTTTAAGAATAATTCCCTGGGTTCCAAAAACAATTTCACCCACTAATCGAGCGCGGGTCATGTGATTATCCGACGTGATCAGATAAACACTTTTTATTCTTTTGCTTTTTAGATCATTTACCAAGGTCGTAAAATTTGTAACCGTATCCTTGGCTTGATAATTCAGGTGCAGACGATCGCCCTTGACCCCCGCTTTCGTAAAAATACGCTTAACATAACCTTCAGGACTACCCGAAGATACCCAGACGGATAAATTAGGATATTGGGCCGCTAATTTTGCCGCCGCCCGTTCTCGATTTTCGTGGCCGCCCAGCACAAAAATCGCCTGGGGTTCAACCCGAATACTTTGTATTTCTTTATAAGCGCAGAGAAGCCCTAGCACGATCAAAGGTGATAACCACCAATGAAAGCCAGTCCGAACCCGACGAGCAGGGACTATAGAGGCTTCTTGTTTGTTAAACCGAAGCTTGAGTAACATGAATCCATCAGACCTCACACCACCATAATCCGTTCGTTCCATTGCTGTTGCGAACTGATTCCAATTATGACGGAAGTATCCTCAAGATGCTCCCGATTGCCATAAATTCCTGACTATCCTTAATGAATCTTGACGATCTTTTGGGACTGGTTGCGATCGCATCAAAATTACCTTTGTGAGTAACTTAAAGCAGCAAATAAAAATTTGGTAATTTGATAACATTATCGCGCTTCAAAAACCCCTGACTGCCAGTAGAATAAAAAAAGTCAAACAAAAAAGGAAATAGTTGAACTCGTTTACTGAAAAGTGTTAATGACTCGGTGGAGTGATTTTTCTGATTAAACTCAAAACGCAAAGCTCAAAGATTATCCTAAGTCGGCTATCTTATCATTTGCTACCAACGAAATAATTTAAAACAATATGTCCCAATCCAGACTGATTGACTTGCCTTCCGAACGTTCTGCGGCTCCTGCCCCTAATCATCCCCATCTGGCGATCGCTTCCTCCCCTTGGGTAAAGATACAGGACAAAGAAGACAATCAGTTTCCTGACCTTGACCTAACCCCGATTAATGAGCAGTTGGTTAACGCCAGTTCCGAAAAAATTATCGAATGGGGCTTCCAGACCTTCGGCGATCGCTTAGTGATGAGTACCAGTTTTGGGATTCAAGCGGCGGTGATGTTGCATCTGGTTACTCGAATTGTCCCCAATATTCCCGTTGTTTGGATCGATACAGGCTATTTACCCGCAGAAACCTATACTTTTGCTGAAGAATTAACTCAAAGACTGAATCTCAATTTACAGGTTTACCAATCGCCCCTCAGTCCCGCCCGTATGGAAGCCATCTACGGCAAACTTTGGCAAAAAGAAGATTTAGAGTCCCTGAATCGCTATGACCAAATTCGTAAGGTAGAACCGATGCAACGGGCTTTACGAGAATTAAAAGCGATCGCTTGGTTAGCAGGCTTAAGAAAAGATCAAACCAGTCACCGTCAGGGATTAAAGCCTTTAGTTAAACAGGGAAAACAATATAAAGTTCTACCCATTCTTAACTGGAACTCCAAAGATATTTATGAATATTTGACAGCCTATAACCTGCCCTATCATCCCTACTTTGACCAGGGTTACGTCTCTGTTGGTGATTGGCATTCTAGTCGTCCTTTGATGGCGGGTGATACAAATGAGCGGGATACTCGTTTTCATGGGGTTAAACAGGAATGTGGATTGCATTTACCCCTCACCCCCGAAGCGGCTCAGAGTTTAGATTCTAGTAGTTTATAGACCGCATAACTACCGAAAAAGTTGGATTTTCTGTTGTGATCGCTTTTTTTCTTCAGGATAGCTAAATTCATTCAATTATTTTTAGATGAAAAAATCTGCGATCGCAACCCAACAGACTCTAAGAGACGAGGACAGGATGAAAAAAGGTTTATGAGAAAAAATATGTCAGATTGTAAATTTTTTGCTAAAAATGATTACAGTAGAGATTACCAGTATGACTGGGTATCTCTGACAAGTTGGGATTTTTTCTGACTTGTGATAGGTTAAAACAATATTAAAAGTTCTGTCTAGCTTCTTTAGATAGGATTTGGGGCTATTATTCTCGCGTTTAGAACACTCGTTGAGTTTATCTGAGCCAGTTTTCAAGGGTCTCGTCTTATAAGACAATGAGATCATTAACGCAAAACACAGCAAACCCCCTAAGAAATCTTGCCCTTGATTTTTTTGTTCAGCAAGAGGAATTGAATTTATGACGATTGCAGTCGGACGCGCCCCAGTCGAACAAGGTTGGTTTGATGCCCTGGATGACTGGCTAAAGCGCGATCGTTTCGTTTTTATCGGTTGGTCAGGGTTACTTTTATTTCCCTGCGCTTTCATGGCCCTCGGTGGTTGGTTGACAGGCACGACCTTTGTGACCTCTTGGTACACTCACGGTTTAGCCAGTTCCTACCTCGAAGGGGCTAACTTTTTAACCGTTGCGGTTTCTTCTCCTGCCGATGCCTTCGGTCATTCCCTACTTTTCCTTTGGGGCCCCGAAGCTCAAGGAAATTTGACCCGTTGGTTCCAAATCGGTGGTCTATGGCCCTTTGTCGCTCTTCACGGTGCTTTCGGATTGATTGGCTTTATGCTCCGCCAATTTGAAATTTCTCGTTTAGTCGGCATCCGTCCCTACAACGCGATCGCCTTTTCTGGCCCCATCGCCGTATTTGTCAGCGTCTTTTTGATGTACCCCTTGGGACAATCCAGTTGGTTCTTTGCTCCTAGTTTTGGGGTAGCAGGAATCTTCCGTTTTATCCTATTTTTACAAGGTTTCCACAACTGGACATTGAATCCCTTCCACATGATGGGAGTTGCGGGTATTCTCGGTGGTGCGCTACTTTGTGCCATTCATGGTGCAACGGTAGAAAACACCCTCTTTGAAGACAGCGATCAAGCCAATACCTTCCGCGCGTTTGAACCCACTCAAGCGGAAGAAACCTACTCAATGGTGACAGCGAACCGTTTCTGGTCACAGATTTTCGGGATTGCCTTCTCCAACAAACGTTGGTTACACTTTTTCATGTT
>JBEIFD010000113.1:0-8980 GCA_040382535.1 Merismopediaceae cyanobacterium | reverse complement strand
GTTTATACGCAAAATATTATGAAGATTTTACTCAGTTTTCTTCAGCAATTTCAGAATGTATTGAAGATGCTAACGTGAAATATAAAGAGGAGCTTGATTCCTTGCTCACTTTACGATTTCAACGCTTTGATAAATCTCAGATTATGAACGTTTGAAGTATATCATGACCACATACTTCACATTGACAGACTGGGTAATACTCGATTATATCGTCTGCTTTTTCCACTTGTTCTAATATCTGTCCCAAGTGACCTTTTTGACCACCTGATGCTCTTTTTCCTTTTTCTCGTAAGCTTTTTGTTCGTTTTTTTGCTTTTAATCCGTCACTTGATGGTGGCTTTGAGCTTGTTTCACTATTTATTCCCAAACGCTTCTCTAGCTCTGCTATTTTTTCCCGCAGAACTGCATTCTTCCTTTCTAACTTCTCTATTTTCTGGTCTTTTTCTTCTTCACTAATTTTTTGACTCTATCACCTTTTTTCCAAAAACAAAAATATTTTTTGCCTATCTAGGCAGTTACTTTTATTGTCCATTTAAGGAATTTGTACCAAAATCAAATTATCTTCAGGAAGATAACTATGAAATTCTCCTTGATCTGCCAGCATTGCGATGAGATGAAAGGTCGTGTTGGGTTCTTGGTGTAAATCAGACCAAGGAAGAGCCAGTTCTAAACATTCATTAAAGGCAACTTGAGCTTGGGTATGACGAGGATGCCAAACAAAGGGAGCGGCAACTTCTTCGAGCCAAACGGATTTATTCAGTAAATTAATTCCTAAGTGGTGATGAAAATAGTAATTTACGATGGGTTCGTCAGGTAGACCCGCGATCGCGGCGGGGCTATTGGGACGAGGGCTACCAGGGTAATACCAAAATAAGTGAAGCTCATTGGGGGTATTCCGTTTGAGGTTAAGGTTGGTTTTAAAGTCTGCTCTAAAATTTAATCGACAATAAAAATTTTGATGATTTACCCCGTAATAAAGTCGCTGAACTAAGGTATTTTGGTGCATCGTTCCCTTTGCGCCACCGATTTCGATTTGTCCCGCTTTTTCCCATTCTTCTTCCTCACCAATGCCATTAATAATCGGTTGAATAAAGGCTTCGGGTTGTTGAAAGGCTTTTTTAGGATATTTTTCTAGGGGTTGATAAAGATAATTCGGAATCGGTTCATTCAGGGCGCGATAAAGGGTGCAGAGATGTTCTCGAAAAAGTTGATCAAAGATTTCATCCTGATGACTGGAATGACCTTCGCCAAACCACCAAAACCAATCTGAACCTTCGGCGGCATAAAGAGCTTCCCAAACTTCGGGGTTATTTTCTTCGGTAGCTTCGGGATGATTTGCTAATATCTGACGGGCATCAATCAGATAATCCCAAGCTTTATTTTTAATGGGATCACCAATCCAAGTTTTCAATGTTCCGTCAATCCAGGAACCTGTATGCAGGCGATCGCGGGGGATGGTGTGGGTGGGAGGAAATTGGTCTAGAAATTCGGAGACGGTAACCAGTTTAAATTGATCGCTATGGCTAAATTGTTCATAAAGACGAGTCAGAAAAGGTAAACCGTCTTGAGCATAATTTTCCCAACAATTTTCACCATCTAGGGCAATGGTCACCAGCCAAGGTTGTTGCAGATGGGCTTTACTGGTTAAACTTTCTCGTTGTCTGAGGGAAGCCGCGATCGCTTCTAAACGACCCAGCAAATCCTGAACTGCTTTTTCAACCGACATTCCACTATAGGTAAAACCGATTAAATCCGAAAGTCGATGGTCACGAAAAACGATCCCTAAATCTCCATCGGGAGTTTCCAAGCGATAGGGTTGATAAAGCAATTCTGGTTGGGTTAAATTACCTGTTTCGTCTCGATGGAAAAAATGTTGTAAAGTGCAAGCCAAAACCATTTCATCAGAACAAAGCCACTTAAACCTTGCCTGGGCAACATCCGCTAAAATGGCAGGACTCACCGCCTGTTCCGAGGGCCACAGTCCCCTAGCCTCACAAGCAAAGCGATCACGATAAATTTCCTTCGCTTTTTGCAAATGACGAGCAATATCCTCTGACCAACAAAAACGAGGTTCGGGCAATTTCATCGTAGGAACCGCAACCCGCCCCGCAGTGGTATCCGCCAAAAGAGGCAAAATCGGATGGCTATAGGGACTCGTCGTGATTTCCAGTTGTCCCGCTTCCTGCATTCGTCGATGTTGGGGAATAATTCGTTGAATAATTTGTCGTTGCTTGGCAATAATCCGTTGGCGATCGCTGAGAGAAAAATTTTTACCCTGTTTTCCCCAAGCCTGTAATTCTTCATCTTCTTGCCAAAAGAGTGGATCAATCCAAGCCAGATTATGCCAAGCCATCAAATCACAATAATCCTGGATCGTCCAATGTTCTAAACACCAAGTTATCCCTTCTGTGTGGCGTTGTTCGTAGAGTTCTTGATAACGGGGATGGGGCGCAATTAAGGTTCGATGGTGAGCATTGAAAAAATATTCCAGAATTTTCAAACGGTGTTCGGGCGTAATTTGCGATTCTGGCATGATGGTTAAAGCTAAGTAGGGATCAATCGCGTTACCTGCGGCATAATCTTCTAATTGTAAAATCAGAGAAGGAACCAGATTAACCGTTTGATGTAATTTCGGGTAACGTTCTAACAACAACACCAAATCCAAATAATCCTTTGTCCCATGCAACCGCACCCAGGGAAGCCGATAATTGCCCGTCTCGTTTCCTAAAGATTGATTCGATTTATACAAGGGTTGATGCTGATGCCAAATAAAGGCGATATAAAGCGGATAGGACATAAAATCACAATTCTGAAGATGAAAATAATGATATCAATTTAACTCATCACTTTGAACACTAACGGATAGACACATTTTTAAAACGGTTAATCCCTTTGCGAGCAAACCAGCAATATTAGTCCTATAGGGATGAACAGCTAGTTTTCGCTCGGAAGGAAGGATCACTAAAAATCCATATATTCTATCGGAATCGCTCCTAATAAGACCGAATCCCCCCCCAACTAAAGCTCCAGCAAAACCAATAGGATTGTCAAACTGAATGTGAAGAGAGTCTGCATAGGGTATCAGATCCTAAGTACCATCAGAACTCTGCCATTTCTGCATTGATCTTTAAGAGTAATCATCGAAGACCCCCAAGCGTTCCGCATCTTAACCTCATTTCGGATTGCTATACACTATTGATATATCTAACCAAGTTTATGGGTCATGTTAGAATCGAGAGTAGAGATTGAAAATTCAAATAATCAGCCCGTCCCTAATGTAGCCTTAGTAAAGGGCCGCCATTTCGCCATTGTCTAGTGCTAAGTCAAACTCTCCTGGTGCTTAAATGATCGTTAAAGGCTAGCTGCATTTACCTGCCCCTACTATCATCATTGCGGAGAAGAATTGGTCGCAATCATTTACTCAAAAGAAGCGATTGTCAAGGTATCCGTAAGTCCTTTTTCTATCTCGTCAGTAGTGGCTACATAGAGAAATCTTTTGCAGTGGTTATACTTGTCTCTTGAAACACTTAAATGGTAGCTGGAATAAAGATGCCAGCAAGTCTTCGCGACCATACTTTAGACTGCTAGCAACAACGCCCTAACTTGATAAAATCTAGTACTTTTTTTTATGGGAGTTGTCTTATTTGTGTTCTAGCCTTAATGGTTACCTGTTGTACTAAAATTCAGGCTCAAACCTTGCTGATGGGGACTTCCCCCGCCGACAGTTCTTTCTTCCAACAGACACAGGTTATTCCCCTTCAAATCAAACCATCTGCTTCATCTGTCCCCCTTGTTTCACTCAACGGGGTTGAATTGACACAAATGAGTCCAAGCATAAGGGCAGAATTCTTGCGGTCGTCAAAATCAATTATCCAACCAAGCATACCATCGAAAGCGCCGTCATGCCTAAGTCTTTATCTCTTTAGCGGTCTTGATTTGGTCAAAAAACACGAGTCACGGATTTTTCACTGGAATTTCTTGTCTGAGCCTATTGCTGAGACTCCCTACATACCTCAGCTCGCTCTAAGTAGTTCTGAGCCTATTTCTGAGACTCCCTATATACCTCAGTTCGCCCTAAGCAGTGAAGATGTTGATTCGATTTTACTGGCATATCAGTCCAAGATTAACAATAATGCGTCAATGCCCGAATTTGATACGGTTAATGGCCGTATTGATTTAGTTCAAGAATGGAACAAAAAACAACTAGCTGGACATCCTGTTTTGGAGTCTTTGGTTTTAGACAGTCCAACTGTTTCTGAAGACTATTTGCAACAAAAAAAAACGCTCCCGCCCGAACATATTAATGGTCGTGTTGACTTAATCGCCCAGTGGCTTCAAGCTCAGGAGAGTTCCAAGGGTGACTCATTCTCCTTTTCTTCCACCCTAGAGAGCCTACTAGAGAAACCTTTTTTTCTCGATCTAGAAAATCTCGTCTTTGGCGATCGCGTGCAATTGCCCTTCGCTACTCCCATCGCACCTGCGTCAAAATCGTCTCCAAATCTTTCACCTTCTTCCCAACTTCCTTTGCCGATCGCGCCTGCCGTTCCCCGTCCAAATCCAGTCCAACCTGGGGGTATTGTCTCTGGAGATAACCGTCCATTAAATACAGGGAGTAATGCTCAGGAACTTTTAAACCTAGTAGAAGAATCTCAAAATGCTTCTCCGCCCCAAACGCCTAGTTATGTCCCTGTTGTTCCCCTAGAAAAACCCCAGCTTCCGGATTCTACGCCCAAAGAATCTTCAGTTTCGCCTCTCCCCCCTAATGTACCGAAAGAAGTGGGATGGCAAATTTTAGATATTATTGTTGAAAATTTGATTACCGATGCAGCTAGTAAATATCCCTTTTTAGTCAATACAAGTGACCTATTAACGATTAATCCCAATGAGTTTAATCCCCAAAAAGCCAATACTTATGTAAACACTAGGTTAGATTTGGATGACTTTTCTGATGTGAGTGACACGTCAACAGAAGCTTTTAGTGATCCTGTTTTAAGTAACTTTACAGTCTCTGGTTATCCCAATGGACAGCAGTTTTATTGGATTTTGCCTGGGAATCGTGTGGTGATCGAAACGGAAGGTGGGCATTTTAATATTGGCTATCAAGGTAGGGATTTTTCTCGCTCTTTTTCGCAACGGGCAACGTCTCGTTTCGGCTTATTTGGACAACAGGCTATTTTTGCAATTCCCCAGCCGTTGAGTAGCTTAATTGGAACAGAGAAAGGATCAGGCATAAAATTTTTTAGTGGAGTAGCACAATTTTCTTTACCCACTAATGTGGCTTTAAATACTGGACTCGAAATGCAATTCAATCTACTTAATACGGATAATCAGGGAACTGATGTGACTAAAATTGTGCGGGTAGATAATATCAATAAGGCGACTACCAGTGATCGAGAAGGAGGAGGCTCATACTTTACCAATTTGGATGCCAGTAATGCTCCTCGTTTTCTACAGTCTTTTCCGACCGTTAACTTACAGGGTTTTTTAGCAAATGGTTTACAGTGGCGACGAGGTGAAATCGTTTCTCTAGAGAATTTTGCCCGAATAGGTATTACGACTGGAGACCCTCTCACAGGTCAGGGATTTCAGTTTGATCAGACCCTATCCTCAAAACCTGGAATAAAAACCTTACAACTCAATGCTAACGACAATAATGATTTGGTTCGGTTATTAAGTAATCCTTTTTTAAGCGATCGCCAACAAGATTTATATTATCTCAATTCGTTAATGTGGAATTCGGGAGGACAGGGGCCAGCAACGATTGAAAATATTGAATTAAATAATACAGGAAAAGACTGGTATCGAACAACCGTTAGTTGGTCAAAAAATCGCACACTCCTAACCTATCACCCCGAAACTATTGAATTAAACTACACCAATATTTTCACCAATCCAGGGTTATCCTTGACCTATACAGATTTAGAAAATACAGATAATAAACAGATATTAAATGCCAGTGCTGGTCTATTACTTGGTGGAGTCTTTTCCTTCATTAATCCTGGAGAATTAAATAGCAGTTTAGATGAAGCCCACACCAATTATGAACAAGTAAAATCTTTGGATACCTTGAAAACTAAGGCGACCTCCCAACAACGCCGAGCCATGAATTTTCGTTTAAATCGAACATTACAAAATGCCAGTAGTAATAGTGCGTTAAGTCAATTATCAGGCAGCTACACTTTTTACGGCAAGACTACACCCAATGACTCATTAATAATGCAAATACGCTCAGGATTATATTCCAGAGCCGTCAGTTTTTATGAGCAAACAGTTAGTGATTGGACTGATCCGCCTTGGCGAATTAGTTCAGCCCGTCCTATCAACCCTAAATCTTTAGTGTTTACTGGAATTAATGTTCCGATTGAAAATACTAATATTGATTACAATCCTGTTTATACGCTAGGATTTGTCATGGCTAAAGATCAAACAGGCCAGATAATTTTTGATAACGCGATTGTCTTAGATCGGTATTCCTTGACGGCTGTTCCTTTCATTGGAGGACGTGCCGCGACTATTAATTTTGGACGTATTAACTTTATTCGTACCTTAGAAAGACAAATTGAGACCCAAGCCTATCAAGGTTACCTTTATTTACCTTCCCTAGAATTTTTATTAGCAGGAACTATCGGGGACTGGAATTATAATGTGAGTCTAGGTAGTTGGTACAATTTTTATCCCCAGTCGGCTCCTAGTATTGATCAGAATCAACCCCCTCCCAAGAGTTCTATTACGACTGAAAATAACTTAGGTTTCTTTTTTAAAAGTTTAATTAAGGCTGATATTAATCATATTTTTTATGATGAAAATAATCAGTGGGAAACGATTTTAACCCATACACCTGCTTTAACGTTTAATGCTAGTACAGAGCCTAATCGTCTTAATATTTCAAGTATTGGCTTAAGTTATACCCTACAAGTATTAAGGCGAGAATACGGCGGATCTTTATCGTTTTCTACTAGTTATAGTCCTCAAGAGCTAAATGCTGTTTTTGAAAATAATAGTTTAGGAAAATTAGGGTTATTTACTGGCCTTAGCTTTTATCATCAAGCGGGTTTTCGACTCTACGGGTCTCTCTCTCTGGGAGATACAAGTTTTTATTACTTAGAATCTACCTATGATATTCTTCGTAATGACCAATGGGGGACGGTTGGCATTGGCCCTTATATCAGTAATTATGTAACAGCAACTAGAGGGTTTAATTCTCAGATTCAAGACAATAATTATGGCGGTATTATTACTTATTCATTACCCAATTCAAATATGTCGTTACGCGCCCGCTTAGGGATGGGAGAAACGGGATTTCGGGGGGAGTTGAGTCTCAATGGCCAGATTAAGTTTTGACATGAATAAGAGATAGCATATTTTAATAATTTCTCAATTATCCAAGGCGATCGCCCTGCTAAAATAAGAGAGAATTAAATTCATGAAAGAAAAATTGAATGAATCAACCTAATCCTTTGCCAAATAAGTTAAATATTCCCCAGGGCTATTTACTGGTAGATAGTGTTTATCTTACTAATTTAGAAAAAACAGTCAATGCCATCCCTAGATTTGTCTATCTTTGGCATAAACTTAATGAGCAACAACGCATTGCTATTGCGCCCTATCTGCCTTTTAGCAAATCCCAATTTGCTCAAGATCTCTTTGTTATCAGTGAACTATACAACAAAGAGATTAATCCTTATTTTGTGGAATTCGGGGCCACGAATGGTATTGATCTCAGTAATACGCATTTGTTGGAAACGCAGTTAGGATGGCAAGGCATCTTAGCAGAACCAGCTAAAATTTGGCATGAACGTCTCAAACAAAACCGCCGTTGTGGGATTGATTTTCGCTGTGTTTCTAACCAAACAGGGACAACCGTTGATTTTTTAGAGGTGCTGAACCCCAACCCCCAGCATACCGTTTCTTCCCCTGAATTATCTTCAGTAAAAGCCTTTGCAAATCATGGGGATTGGGCTTCTGAAATTCGGGTCAAAAATTCGATTGAATACACGGTGCCGACCGTTTCTCTGAACGATTTATTGGCAGAATATGATGCCCCAAGGGAAATTGCCTATCTTTCGATTGATACAGAAGGGGGTGAGTTAATGATTCTTCAGGATTTTGACTTTTCCCATTATCGAGTTCACTTAATTACAGTCGAACATAACTTTCAAAATGAAGCGAGAAATGAAATCTATAAGTTGTTAGTGAGTCAGGGCTATCAACGCAAATATGAGGATATTTCCTTTGTGGATGATTGGTATGTTTATGCCGATGATTAGGACTTTTTCTTTCAATTATCGCGTATCGGGTAATTCATTGTCTAACGGGGAGGCACTCGTAAGACTTCTTGAAAAACCTGTTCGCGCCAGGGCTGGAGAACAAGATCTAGAGGGGGATTCCATTTCGGGGAAGGAAACAGATCGGTAAACCATAAATTGATGGGCATATTGTCTATGGTTACTAAAAAATCTTCGGGATTGGGCCCTTCTTGGTGACGACTATTGAGATTATGGCCAACCCGTTGTCGTCGATAGGGAATGCTTGGAGCCAGTTCAATTAACCATTGGGGTAGGGTTTTAGCCTGGGTAAGAGAGGCCAAGAGTTGATTCCGAGGCTTTTCACTGATAAGAGTTTCACTCGCTAGAATCCAAGCCTTTTGTAGGTGTTGCAGACGTTGTTCCGCATTGACGGCTTGCCAGGCGGATAAAATTTGTTGGGTCGCGGCGGGTAAATCAGTAAATTGGGCGATTGGGGTTTGGGGTTGCAAAGTCAAGGTGAGTAGGGCTTTAGCTGTGGGGGTTCCATACTGTAAAATTTCGGGTTGAGCGGCTGTGAGGTTGCCTTGCCACCAGTAGATTCCGCCCCGTACTTGATGCAGGAAAGCGACTAAATCGGGAGTCAGGGTTTGATCCTTGAGTAGCCGATCGCTGTCTTGGAGAACTTGCTTGAGAACGAAGGGATAGTAGGGCTTTAGTAGGGGCCGTTGCCAGAG